>CBDURX010000330.1:0-3957 GCA_965369485.1 uncultured bacterium
AGCCGCTTCATGGAGAATCCGGATGTGCTGCTGGGTCTGGAGCGGGCCGGATTCACGCCGATCACGGCGGTGGGGGACGAACCGCTGGACGAGCCTGTGATGGCGGCACTTGCACAGAACAGCCCCAATCCCTTCCAGGGATCGGCCCAGATTTCCTACCAGTTGGCGACATCCGGCCATGTCTCCTTGAGCCTGTATGACGTGCGAGGCCGGCGTATCAAGAACCTCGTGGATGAGGTGCAACCCGCTGGGGAACATCGGATTACACTGGACGGCGCGGATCTGGCCAGCGGTATCTATTTCTACCGGCTCGAGTCGGGGGGAACCCAAACCTGGAAACGGTGCATTCTGATAAGATGAAATCAACAAATAGATGAGTGAAAGATATTTTGATAAATGAGAGGAGGTTGTGGTAGAATAACCCGGGTTCGGTGCAGGCTCTAGACACTCTTGAACTGACATATGGAGGAGGAATGGCAACTATGAGAAAGTACAGCAGCAATTACATCGTCTTGGGGGTGGCAGTTCTCACAGTTCTTTCCATCGGATTCACTGTCGAAAACTCGTATGCAACCCCGAATCCCACCGGCGTCGTGATCGTCGAGCGCGTCTTCAACGATTGTCCCACCTCGATTCTCACAACAGACGACAACTATCCCATGATGGTCGGCATCCAGGATGCCGTGCTGGACTGCGGAGGCTTTGCCAACCTGCACGTCTGGCGGTTCTCGGAAGATGGGGCGAACCCCGCCATTTTCGCCAACGGGGACGCCTTCAGCTTCTGCGCCATCCTGACCATCACCGGAACGGCCGACGGGGAGGCCGGCCTGCAGATCTCACCCTGGTGGTCGCCGAGCGTCGACGGCCGCTTCAATGTCCGTTCCACGGACGGCGAGATCGCCTGCTTCGGTGGCCGTCTGCCGTTTTACTCGTTCAGCGGCTCACACGGGGTCTTTTACGAGAAGGGCAATTCCATCTTCCTGCGCGTGCTCTATCTGCCCAACGACCTCAACGAGGACAATCCAGCCACTATCATGTACGAACTGATCTATGACGGCATGCCGTACTCGAGTGGACCGCTCCCCTTCGACATGGGCAACCCTGAAGAGGATCCCCCCTACGGGCTGTGGGGGATACTGAATGAGTCCCAGGCGGGAGCCCATCTGCAGGCCTTCCTGCAGCCCGGCAATCCCGATGCGTGGATCCGTGCCGAGTGGACCAACATCTGCTTCGAGAATCTCGACACGGTGCCCACGGAAATGTCCACCTGGGGTGGCGTGAAAGCGCTGTATAGGTAGAGCGCAGCTACTATTTGATGCATGACGAAATCGCCCGGCTGTGGGGTCAGCCGGGCGATTTTATCTGTCGAATGTCTCTCGGTTTGTTGATTATGATGAAAGCAGCGCGATGAACTCGCTCTCCAGGGTCTTCCCGCGATTGCGTCCGTACCAGAGATGCAGCTTCTCCATGATCTGCGGCTTCTCGAGGCCGGCCGACTTCGCCTCCGTAAAGATTGCCTGCGCCTCGACCGGGCGCGGACCCCACTTCCAGAGCTCCTGGCCATCGGTAGCGAGGGCCACGAGCTGTGGGATACTCCGGTTTCCCGCAGTGAGGTACAGGTCCATGACGTCGAGGTTCTCGTCGCGCAGGAGAATCCGCAGATCGACGGCCGAGTTCTGGGCGGCCATGGTCGCGATGTGAGGCAGACACTGGGCCGAGTCGCCACACCACGGCTCGGTCAACACCATCCAGAGTTGCGGCTGCAGGATGCGTTCCAGGAGAGCGGCCAGTTCCGACGAGACCACGTAAGTCCGGGCGATGCGTTGCGTACGGTGCAGGTTGAGCCGGGTGAACTGGATCCGCTCTATCTCCTCCTCAGGGAGGCCCGCGGTTGCCTGCCCGGCCTGCTGCTCCATGATCTGCAGGTACGCCGCGTAAGTCAGCCCCTGATGCGGCTTTCTGTCATCGAAGAATTGCTGGCTCATCGCTCACCCCTTGCTGGATCACAATGTGATACAGGATAACAACACTACGGGGGGCCGGATACAGATACCGGCCCCTAACCCGGATTATTAACGTATGGCCGCCACAGGAGTGCTCGGCTTCTCGTATAGCAGTGAGCGACTCTTTTTCAGCGAGAGGCTTGCAACCTCCACGAACCCCACCGCGCGTGCCTGGTCCAGAGTGCGAGCGAAATCTGCAGCCGAGACATGGCCCTGAGGCTCGGCCAGCAGCAGCCGACCGCCGGGGCGCAGGGCAGCCAAGCACTCCCGCAGAAATCGTTCCTGGTTCGGCGTCTCGTGCAGGACATGAAAGGCGAGGGCAAAGTCGGCTGTATCCGCAAGATCGTCGATGCCCAGGCCTTCCGGTGTGCAAAGTCGCGTCTCGACGATCCCGTTCAGCCCCTTCTTGCAGGACCGCTTGCGCAAGGTGGTGATCATCCTCTCCTGGACATCGACGCACACGACGCGTCCCTTCTCTCCCACCATCCGGGCCAGGGGCAGACTGAAGAAGCCCATGGCGCAACCGAGGTCGAGCACGGTCATGCCCTGTCGCACGTGCGGCGCCAGGATGGCGCGAGGGTTCTCGAAGAGGCGTCGCAGGGGGCTGGCGAGGAGATAACCGACCCACCAGGGGCAGACATGTTGACCGCTCCGGGCAGAATCGTGGGTACTGCGAAGGTACGGGGGCTGTGTGGGATTCTCCATGGCTCGCTACCTTCCCTTAAATTGTAGCTTCGAAATCATGTCCGCTCGGCTTTCCTTGACAATGTGAGCATTTACTCGGTAAAATACATATTATGAGTATTTGCTCGTGTTGTCTACTCGCATCACCAGGAGGAAGACGTGGAAGACGAGCATGCTTCAAGTAAAAGTAAAACAAGCGGTTCCACGCAAGAGCACAGGTACGAGTCCCCTGGTTCGGAACAGATCGCTCAGGTTTTACACTCGAGCTACAAAGAGGACAGGGATCCCGTAGCACTGAGGCCTCGCCGACAACCTCGCCAGGCCAGGTCCAGGGAGACCGTTGCCGCCATCCTGCAAGCGGCCGCCGAGGTGATTTCCCACCTGGGATACGACCGTGCTACGACCAACAAGATCGCCGCCCGCGCCGGCGTCTCCATCGGCTCTCTATACCAGTATTTCCCCAACAAGGAGGCGATCCTCGTCAGCCTGCTCGAGCAGCACCGATCGGCTGTCATATCAATGGTTGAAAAGGCCCTGGAAAATCTGGGGAATCTGGATGTCTCCTTCACCGAGGCGCTCCGGGCGCTGTTCAACGAGCTGGTCAGCCTGCACGGCGCCAACCCCAAGCTCAACAAGGTGCTCTCGGAGGAGGTTCCACATGCGCCGGTCATTCAGCAGATGCACCAGGAAGAGATCCGGTCCTACGCCAAACAGATCGAACGAGTGCTTCGCTCACGCCCCGAGATCCACGTCCAGGACTACACCGTCGCATCTTACGTCCTGACCCAGGCCACCGGCTCCTTGTCCCGCTGGCTGGTTCACGAGGCACCGGATTTCCTGGACAAACAATCCTTCATAAACGAGGCCGTCACCATGCTGGCAGGTTATGCTCAAGGCTGCAGGAAGCGGCGCCGTACCGGGCCCGACAGTCCCTGCAGGTAGGTCATGAACGCAGTTTGGGCATTCGAGGAATACGGGCGCCGCGTTCGGTCTCGCCATCGCATTGCCATCATTTCACCAGGGTCATACGCCCGGTCTTGGTGATGGATCCGGCCTCGAGCCTGCAGAAATATACGCCGGCGGACACAAACCGCCCGGACTCGTCCCGGCCGTTCCAGGTCACCTCGTGGCGGCCCGCTTCCAGGAGATCCTCGCCCAGAAGGATCCGCATCAACCGACCCGACACATCGTATATACGCAGATCGACCCGACTCCGAGCGGGCAACACGAAGCAGATAGTCGTCACCGGGTTGAAAGGGTTCGGAATGTT
>CBDURX010000331.1:0-3941 GCA_965369485.1 uncultured bacterium
CGAAGCCGCCATCGAGGGCGTGTCCGGTCAAGGAGTGGAACACGGTGCCCGGGTGAGTACCGGGTACCGCTCCATCGTCGTCTTCGACCAGCCCGACAGGTACGAGGTGCAGTGAACCAGCCCACCTGATCAAGGCCCCACGATTTTCTGTAATGAATAGTCGCCGAAAGCGACATACAGGTACGGCCGTTACGGCCACAGCCCTTCGCCCGAACAGACTGGCATGTTTGCCGTTAGGTGTTGGGCAGGAAAACACAGAAAGAGAACCCTTGGACGGAGGAAATAGGATGAAGAACCTGAATCGCCTGCTCATCGCGATGCTGCTGCTCGTTGCCTTCAGCAGCACGGCGTTGGCTCAGAGTAATCCCTGTGGCGGGAAAGCGATGAACCCATGTAATCCCTGCGCCAAGAATACGCACTACTTCCACGTGGCCGACCCGATGGGGCGCAATTCCATCACCTTCACCTCGAAGGCCCCTCTCGAGGATATCGTCGGCACCAGCCGCGAGATCACCGGCCACATCATGTTCGACCCCCAGAATCCGCAGAATGGTGTCCACGGCGAGCTGATCGTGCCGGTAGCGAGCTTCAACACGGGCATTCCCCTGCGCGACGAACACCTGCAGGGCAAGGATTGGCTGGATGCGGCCAGTTACCCCAACATCAAGCTCACCATCAAATCGGTCAAGAAGGTCAAGGAAGTCAAGAAGACCTCCGAGTATCAGACCTACGACTTGATCATCCAGGGAGAGCTGTTCTTCCACGGCCAGACCAAGCGGATCGAGATCCCCGGCCGGTTCACCTTCATGAAGGAGAGCGATAAGACCAAGATGGCATTGCCGGGTGATCTACTGGCCGCGCGAGCCTCGTTCGAGATCGAGCTGGACGACTACGGTGTCACCGGTCCGAAGGGGGCGGGGATCGTCGGTTCGAAGGTCGGCGAATCCATCGCCATCGACGTCAGCTTTCGTGCCTCCAACGCCGATGCGAGGATGGCTGGCAACCCCTGCAATCCCTGTGGCGGCAAGGCCATGAACCCTTGCAACCCGCAGAGCAAGTGAGTTATCTCACCAGAGGCGTTGCCGGCGGGTATCCCGACACCTACGAGACCGGGTTACCGGCAAGGCAACGCCTCTGGACAAGGACCCGTCATACCCCAAGCGAGTAGAGACGGGTGGCCGGCGAAAGGTAAGGACAATGTTGCGCAATCCGAAGTTCATCCTGCTGGTCGCCGTCGCCTTGACTGCTGCCAGCCTGCTCCTCTGGCAAGCGACCGGCGGTGACTACTACACCAAGTATGAAGTGGTCGAGAAGGTTGCCCGGCAGATAGATCCAGACGACCCACTGGCTCAGGCGGGTTTCTACGACACCGAGGCCCGCCTCGAGACGGTCACCCGGAGCGATTTCCGGTTCGGATTACTGCCGACGCCGAGCGGCCTGCTGGACAAGCACATGGTGTCGGTTGCGACGATCAGTGGACCGGTGTGGGGGCTGGCGCTCGGTCTGATCTGGTGGGGGCGGCGCCGGCAGACAGCTTCACCTCCGTGAGATATCACTGCCTTGACCAGAGGGATAGCGCAGCCTAAACTTCCAGGGGAAAATGTAAATGTCGTTCCACTGGAGGGGTACCGATGGCTGACAGAATAACGATAGTCGATTACTACAATGCCAAGGTGAGTGATGAGCCCGGCGAGGGGCGCCGTTTCCTGGAGCACCTCAGCGAACAGGGTGTCAACCTGTTGGCATTCGCGGCCTTTCCCATCTCTGAAAACAGAACCCAGCTGGATTTCATCACCGAACGCCCCGAGAAGCTGAAGGAGGCCGCCGCCGACGCAGGTGTCGAGATCCTGGGGCCGAAGCATGCATTTCTGATCCAGGGAGACGATCGGATCGGCGCGCTGCACACACACCACCTGACCCTCGCCAATGCCGGCGTCAACGTTTACGCCTCCAACGGCGTGTGCGATGGGTTCGGCCGGTTCGGCTTCGTCTTGTGGGTGAAGTCGGAGGACTTCGAGCAGGCCTGCGTGGCCTTCGGTTTCGTCTGAGAATAACAGGATATTATTAATCCTATTTAACACCCACTGATTTAAGGGGTTACGAAGACTCCCCCTCGCGTGGTAAAGTATAACCCGGATCACCCATGGACCTTCTGACGTGACGAAGGTTCATGGCTGATCCGGGTTCGTCTTTTACCTCTCGCGCATACGACACAAGATGTCATCCAACCGGAGGGGGCCTCCCATGGGTAAGCGGATATCGCTCTCGGCAACCGAACGTTACTGTCTCGCCTTATCGGTGTTCCTGGTCGCCGCTGTGCTGCCCGGCCTGACCGGCGCGGCCTGGATCGACCTCGGGGGCGACGGGGTCACGGTCAGCCTGCTGGAGTCGGATGGGGCCCGGAGCGTCGTGGAGATCACTCTCGGCGGCTTCGATGCCGAACCGGTCGACATCGACGGGCAGACCTACTACCTCATCTCTCTGGCCCGGGAGGGTTTAGAGAAGGAAGCGGGCTATCCGGAGCTTCCCAGCGTCCGTCGCAGCCTCATCATCCCGGACGACCGTGAGATGGCCGTCTCAGTGCTCTCCTCCGAGCACGTGGAATTCACGGATTTGCCGGTGGCGCCGTCCAAGGGCCACCTGCTCCGTACCGTGGACCCCGCCACCGTCCCTTATCGCTTCGACGCCTTCTACCAGAGCGCCGGAACGTATCCCGCCGCTGCGGTACAGGCGGACGCGCCTCACATCCTGAGGGATTACCGGGGGATGGTGGTGGACGCCAACATCTTCCAATACAGTCCTGGGACGCAGACCCTGCGCGTGTACACGCGGATGGTGATCGAGGTGCGCCCCGTCGGCCCCGGTAGCATCAACGTCCTGGAGCGGACGGGCCCCATCACGAAGATGGACCGGCAGTTCGCGAACCTGTACCGCGATCATTTCCTGAACTTCACCCCCGACAGTCGCTACGTGCCGGTTCTGGAGGACGGCGGCCTGCTCATCATCACTTACGACGCTTTCCTGTCCAGCGTGCAGCCTCTCGTAGAGTGGAAGCTGCAGAAGGGTATTGCGACCAAGCTGGTGACCCTCTCGGACACCGGCCCATCCTACAGTCAGATTCGCAGTTACATCCTCGCCGAGTACCAGGACTGGGGTCTGTCCTATGTCCTGCTGGTGGGCGACGGTGCCCAGATCCCCAAATACGGCAGCGATTCCGATCCTAGCTACTCCTTGCTGGTCGGCAGCGACAGCTACCCGGAGATTTTCGTGGGTCGTTTCTCGGCGGAGACCCCCGAGCATGTCGTCACCCAGGTCCAGCGCACCATCAGTTACGAGCGGGACGTCGCGGCTGGATACGACTGGCCCCAGAGAGGTACGGGTGTAGCCTCGAACCAGGGTCCGGGCCACTACGGCGAGTACGACAACCAGCACATGGACTTGATCCGCGACGACCTGCTGGCCTATGGCTATCTCGGGGTGGATCAGATCTACGATCCCACTGGCACGTCCACCATGGTCAGCAACGCGCTGAACGCTGGCCGCGGCATCGTCAACTACTGCGGTCACGGCAGCCAGACCTCCTGGTCGACCACCGGGTTCGGCAATACGCATGTCAACGCCCTGACCAACGACGATATGCTGCCATTCATCTGCAGCGTGGCGTGCAACAACGGCACCTTCACACCGGGGACCTGTTTCGCAGAGGCCTGGATGAGGGCGACCCACAACGGCCAGCCGACCGGGGCCATCGCCTGCTACATGTCCTACATCAGTCAATCCTGGGCACCGCCGATGTACGCCGAGGACGAGGCGGTGGACCTGCTGGTGGCCGACGAGATGCGAACCGTGGGTGGTCTGTGGTTCAACGGTTCGTGCCACATGATGGACATGACCGGCGCCTCGGGTGAGAACGAGTTCCGGAACTGGACGATCTTCGGTGA
>CBDURX010000332.1:0-3907 GCA_965369485.1 uncultured bacterium
CTGGCCGCGCTTGGAGGCGCAAGCGGCTATCTTTCGGTGGTGGTGCTGGCCCTGTACATCACCAGCGACATGGTCCGGGATCTGTACAGCCGACACGACCTGATATGGTTAGTCTGCCTGTTGCTGATGTACTGGATCAGCCACCTTTGGCTGATGGCCCACCGTGGCCGCATGCTCGACGATCCCCTGGTTTTCGCGCTACGCGACAGGACCAGCCGTGTTACCATTAGCCTGATGGTGGTGATTGCGGTGGCGGCTATTTGACCTCGCCCGCGGAAGCCACCCTGCAAAGAATCCCGCTGGTCATGGACTGGAAGCATCGCATCCGGGTGTACGCCGGGTCACTTGCGCTGATCCGCAAGTCCTGTGGCGTCGTTGGCTCTTCAGCGCGCTGCAAGAGCTGTTTCATCGTTTTCTTCAGCCTTGTCTTTACCCCTCTTGCGGTACAGTCCGCCGGACCGCCTACGCCGGATCCTGACCAGGCTGCCGCTTACGCCAAACCGGCACCCAAAACGGTTATCGATCTGCAACAGTTCAGGCAAGCCACCACGGGTATGGCCCGGGACGGGGCGGGACACAGCGGCAGTGTAGAGCTGATCAACCTCAACCCCCACGCCAACGCCTGGTTCCTGCTCAAGCTGAAACTGGCCGGCAGCCGCGCGAGTGGCGACTACCATCTGGAAAATCCTCGTCCACATCGGCATAAGATCCAGCTCGCGGCGGATTTTCCCGAGGGGATCCTGATCTCCGAGGGCGACAAGAAATCGCGCTGTGTCTTATGGACAAACGACGAGCTGCTGCGGGCACGCAGTTCCGGTCTTCCTTTCGCGCCCCTGTGTGGCGGCCGCCTTTACCTGCGCAACCCCACCGCCGGCAGCCGTTCGCGTCTCGAGAGCGTCACCGATTTTCTACGCGACAACGTCTGGGGCGGAGAACAGATCATCGGCTTCGTCCGACGGGGATTTTTTCAGGACGCGTTCCTGGAAAAGGGTGCGCCGGCCGCGGGATCGCCCTGTTCTGCGAAGGCACCGAATGCCCCGCTGCCCGCCCGGGTGGCTGACGGCTACCGCGAACGTGGCATAACGCCGGAAAACCTGGGCATCGAGCTCGTGAACCGGGAAAAGACCATGATCCTTGGTTGCTGGTACCCGGTTGCCGGCATTCCCGGGGTGTACGTCAGCGCGTTCCAGGCCAAGGCGGTACCGGGCGACATCCTTGCCGGTCACCGCGACCGCGTCAGGAACCTCGACGCGGTTGAATCCGGCGCACTGGATTACCTGGTCGCCTTCGACCTGGATGCCTTCGAGCTGCACTTTGAACTGGGTACGGATCACCCCCGCCTCGATTGGTCCGGCCGGGCCGGAGCCGGCGTCCGCAACAGCCGCCTGCCGGGTCCCGACGGCATCAACAAGGCAACGCCCCTGGTGAACACGGGCATAGTGCCTCCGCAGTTCGCGGGGGAAACGGTGGCGGCCTTCACCGGCGGTTTCAAACGTACACACAGCGCCTTCCGTTACGGCGACCTGGCGAAACGGAACTACGCCAGCCACTACGGCTTCATCGTCAACGGGACCGTGTTCAGCAAGCTGCAACCCGGACTATCCACACTGCTCGTGCGCGACGATGGTTCGGTAGACCTGAAAACCTGGACAGAGCAGGACAACAGGATGCTGGGTCTCATCCGGCACGCGCGCCAGAACGGCGTGCCCGTTGTGGAGCGGGATGCCTCGAGCGGCGACCCGGTTCCGGGCAGGCTGGTCGCGCAGTGGGGCGCGGGAAACTGGTCGGGCTCCGCGGAGGGCAAGCTGCGGTCGCTGCGCGCAGGCGCCTGCCTCCAGCCCACACCCGGGCCTGACTTTCTCGTCTACGGGTACTTTTCGAGCGCGACACCCTCGGCCATGGCCCGGGTATTCCAGGCCTACGCCTGCAGCGAGGCCATGCATCTGGACATGAACGCCCTCGAACACACCTATCTCGCCGTTTACGGGCGCCACCAGGACCGGGTCTCGGTGCAGCACCTGGTCACCGGGATGAACGTGCTGGACAAGCAAAGCCGGGGGGAATGGATACCACGTTTCCTCGGGTTTCCTGACAACCGGGATTTCTTCTATCTCGTCAGGAGGGGTTCCTCGAGATGAAACGGACACGTCTTTTCTCCGCTCTCGCGACGTTGTTGTTGTTCTTTGAGGGAACGGTCGAAGCCATTAGCTTTGCCGAACAGAACGAACAACTCTTTGCGGCCCTGCAGGAACAACACCAACTCACCGATGCGCAGATGACCGAGATACGCGGCATCTTCAAGGGCTCAGGTTTTATCGGCCAAGGCAATCCGGCCATCGCCAGGCACCCCGCTACGACGCAGCAGTGCCGTGACAAGCTGGGCGAGCGGTTCGAAGCCTACGCCAATCCCGATTTCGCAGGTATCTGCGGCGCCAGGTACATGGCGCCCCTGTACGACCCGGCCACCGAGCAACCGGACCAGGCCAAGGCGTGTATCGACCAGTTCGAGTTTCCTGATATCCCCTGTGCCTACCCTGTCGTGTGGGTGCGTGCCCACGAGGCAGCCGCAATCTGCGCGGCCATGGGGAAACGCCTGTGTGACGCGCACGAGTGGGAAGGAGCCTGCGCGGGCAGCCTGGAGCCACCCGACTACCGCTTCGACCTGGCCCAGGGGGTATCCGCGGCTACCGCGGTCAGCCGCATGCGCAAAGCGCACAACAGAGCCCATGGGGGCACCAAGACCTGGAGTTATGGCCCCGGTTACCGCAAGGGTATTTGCGCCGCGGCCAGCCAAAAGAGCCCGGGCTGCCAGGGCGGCGGTTGGAACAAGTGTGGCTCGAACACCTATCCGGCCGGTCATTTTCCCGATTGCCGCAGCCCGTTGGAGGTCTACGACCTGCATGGAAACGCGGCGGAACACATGAGCCTGCCGTTGAACGAGGATCAGATGTCAAGCCGTGGCAGCACCCGCCTGGGTTACACCGAAATGAAGGGCAGCTGGTTCATCTTCGACCGCTACCATGCCCATGAAGACTGGTGTCGTTGGCGCGCGCCCTACTGGCACGGAAGTCGGGTGATGGACAACCACAGCCACTCGAACTACCACCTGGGCTTCAGGTGCTGCAAGACCGTCGCTCAAGTAACTTCTCAATAAGCCGGGGCACCTTAAGCCTCCCCCTTTGAGAAAGGGGGATCGAGGGGGTTTTTCAAGAATTGCCCTGGGTTATTGAGAAATTACTCGCTCAATCCGTAAGCGACTGAAATGCGCCGATATTATCCGCCGCGGTCGCCACGGCCGGCACTCGCGATGCTCAGGTCGTCTCCGACAGGGCTCGCCGCCGCAATTTCCGTGGCCCGAGGAATCCGGCCCTCTTTGCTGATCATCGCGGCAAGTCGCGGATCCTCGAGTACGTCGTACAAAGAGCGCCGCTCTCCGTCGACGAACGCCGCGGTGCTGACCAGGCGTACTCCATGGCTGTAGTCGGCGTATTTTGCGCCATGCACGGTGCTGAGGGGCTGGATGGGTTTGCCGTTGGAACGATGCCAGCCATAGATCGCCACTCGCCCGGGTTTGCTGCGCAGGCGGTTGGTGAGCACCAAGTCCTTTTTATGGCCCGCCAACAATTGGCCCAGGGAGATCCCCTTGGCGGCGCGCTGCTGTTCCACAATGCGGTTATGGCGAGAAAAATACTCGGTTGAAACCATCTGCGGCCCGGGTGTCATGGGTTTGGGCGCGAGACGACCCTCTGCCTGGCGATAGATGGCGTCGACGACTTTGGTGGTCGGTAACGCAAAATCAAAGTGTTTGGCAATCTGCATCGCGGTGCCCAGGCCCATCGGGACACGCACAAAATCATGGTCAGACCCCACGGCCAGGTAGTCCGGTGTCACGCACAGGGTGACGACG
>CBDURX010000333.1:0-3889 GCA_965369485.1 uncultured bacterium
TTGAATTAGCCACGGCTAGTCCTGCGCTCGCGCGCCTTGCATCTGACCACTCGTGGGCCCGCTGACCCTGAATTTGAGGTCTGACAGAGCACTAGGGTCTGTGATGAACCCCGCATGACAAATTGACATCATTCAGGATTAAAAATGAGATCCATGGGATACATCCACCCGGCACATATCCTGGCCAACGGGAAATACACAGTCCTCGTCACGGCAGCCGGTACCGGATTCTCCCATCTGGGCCAGGACGCCCTCACTCTCTGGAGTGGCGATGGTATCGGGGATCCCCAGGGATTCTTCATCTACTTGCGTGATGTGGGGAGACATCCTGATGAAAACCTCGTGTGGTCCGCTGGCTGGCGGCCGGTACCCGGCACTCGCTCCGGTTATGGATACCGCTGGCAACCGGGCCGGTTCGAAATCACGCGTGAGGAACACGGCATCACCTCACGGCTGGAGATCTGCGTTCCGGCGGACGAAACCGCCGAGCTCAGGCGCTTGACCCTCGTCAACCGCTCCGACCGCCGCCGCGTGCTCGAATGGACGAGCTATGCCGAGATCGTCCTCCAAGTTCCGGAACTGCATGCCGCACATCCGGTCTTCTCCAAGCTGTTCTTGCAAACGGAGTACGTACCGGAGCAGGAGGCCTTGCTGGCCAGTCGCCGACCGAGGGCCAGTGGGGAGTGGCATCCTTGGCTGGTGCATGCCCGGGTCGGGAGCAGTGCAGGCGAGGGCGTGGCCGAGTTCGAGACGGATCGTGCGCGCTTTCTGGGGCGTGGCACGCTGCCCGACCTCCCGCACGCTCTGTCCACCAGTGAGCAGCTTTCCGGCACCACCGGCGACGTGCTGGATCCCATCCTGAGCCTGCGCGGCATCGTCACCCTCGAGCCCGGTGAACAGAAGCAGGTGACTCTCTTGCTCGGTGCCGAGTCCGCACGCGACGATTTGCTCGCCATGACAGAGCGCTTCGAGACGGATCACCAGGTACAGGCAGCATTCGCGGGTGCGGAAGCGCAAGCCGGGAATGATCTGGAAAGATTCGCTCTCTCCACGCAGGAAGCGGAGTACTACCAAGCTTTGGTCGGAGCCATGCTGTATGGACACCCTGGCTTACGCGCGACACCGCAGATCTTGCAGCGCGCCCGGGGCGACCTGACCGTTGGCCTGGTCGACCTTGCACGTCACGGGTTGGATGATCGCCGAGCCTGGGTCGTGCTCCAGGCCGACCAGCCGGCTGGCGCCACCCTGTGCAGTCGCCTCCTGAAGGCCCATCACTACTGGCAGAGCCTGGGGTTGCCCGTGGACCTGGTCATCGTCACCCGGGACGAAAGCGTCGTAACGCTCTCCGCAACCGAGGGCTCCGGCGACCCGCCCATCGTGCTGCGTCGCGAGGATCTCTCACCGGCGGAGATGAATCTCCTGGACGCGGCCGCACGGTTGGTGGTGGTGGACGGTCTGCCCGATCTGGCAGAACTCGCCGCCGATGTTCCCCCCGCGCCGTTGGCGAAAATCTCCGGGCGTCCAGTCGCGCAGTCAGTGCGGCATTCACGCGACGCGTCCGGTGAATCCTCCCCGACATCACTGAGATTCTTCAACGGCTACGGAGGCTTCTCGGCCCACGGCCACGAGTACGTCATCCGACTATCCCGGCGCCAGGACGGAACTCTGCACAGCCCGCCGCAGCCTTGGATCAATGTCATCGCCAACGAGGACTTCGGTTTTCTCGTGAGCGAGACGGGAGCCGGATACACCTGGCACGGCAACAGCCGCGAACACCGCCTGACTCCCTGGGCCAACGATCCTGTCCGCGACCCACACGGCGAGGCGCTGTACCTGCGGGACGAGGAGAGCGGCGCTTTCTGGTCCCCGTTGCCCGGCCCGACACTCGGTGCGGGGGACTACGAGATGAGGCACGGCCACGGCTACAGCCGCTGCCACCACGAATGTGCCGGCCTGGTTCAGGACACGATTCTGTTCGTGCCACGTCACGATCCCGTCAAGATCACGCGAGTCCGACTGACCAACACCAGTGGCCGGAAGCGGTCACTTTCCCTCTTCGCTTACCAGCGACTGGTGCTCGGCGCGCTCCCGGAAACCAGTGGCCGGTTCGTCGTCACCGAGACCGGTCCCGAACCTGGTGATCTGCGCGCCCGCAACCGAGCGGCGGGTGTCTATGCCGATAACCTCGCCTTCGCCTCGGTCTTGGCTCCGGAACAGGCCGGAGCCATCCAGGTCACTGCCGATGCCGCCGCCTTCCTGGGCCACGGGGGCCAAGTCGCCAGCCCTGCCGCTCTCACGGAGGCCGCCTCCCTGGACGGCGCCACCGGAGCGGGATTGGATCCCTGTTTCGCCCAGCATGTCAGCCTGGAGCTGGACGCCGGAGAAACCACAGAGGTCGTCTTCCTGTTTGGTGAGGTGAGCGGAAACGGAACGGTCGACCCGGACGCGGTGCGCCGGCTGACGGATCGATTCCGGTCACCTGCGGCCGTCACCGCGGCGCTGGACGAGGTCCAGGAATTCTGGCGCCACGGTCTGTCCGGTGTGCAGATCACCACCCCCGCGGTTGCCCTGGACATCCTCGTGAACGGGTGGTTGCCCTATCAAACCCTGAGCTGCCGGATGTGGGGACGCTCGGCGCTGTATCAGTCCGGGGGTGCCTTTGGCTATCGGGATCAACTGCAGGACGCGGGGTCGCTGGTGTATCTGTGGCCTGCCCTGACCCGGGCGCAGATTCTCCTGCACGCGGCGCATCAGTTCCGCTCCGGCGACGTACTCCACTGGTGGCATCCACCCGCCAACCGCGGTTTGCGCACGCGGTTCGCCGACGACCTGCTCTGGTTGCCTTATATGACCTGCCATTACCTTCAGACCACCGGTGATCACGACATCCTGGACGAGACGGCACCTTTCCTGACCGCGCCCGCCCTCGCTCCCGGTGAGGATGAAGTATTCCTTCAACCGGAAGATTCCGGCGAATCCGCCGACCTGTACGAGCATTGTTGCCGCGCCCTGGATCGTTCCCTGACCACAGGAGAGCACGGCTTGCCGCTGTTCGGCTGCGGAGACTGGAACGACGGCATGAACCGCGTGGGACATTTCGGTCGGGGCGAGAGCGTGTGGATGGGCTTCTTTCTCTGCTCGATACTGGAGGATTTCGCAGCCATCTGTGACAGCCGGCGGGACGGCGCACGAGCCCGGCGATACCGGGCCCACCACGAAAATCTGCGCGAGGCCTTGAATGAAGCCGGCTGGGACGGCGCCTGGTACCGCCGCGGTTACTATGACGATGGATCGCCCCTGGGCTCACGGGAAAGCGACGAGTGTCGCATCGACGCCCTGGCCCAGGCCTGGTCCGTGCTGTCGGGGGTGGCGCCACCGGAGCGGGCGTCCCGGGCCATGGCAGCCGTGGAGGAACACCTCATCTCCCAGCAAGACGGCCTGATTCGCCTGTTGACCCCTCCCTTCAGGGACACGCCCCACGATCCCGGTTACATCAAGGGCTACGTGGCCGGCGTCCGCGAGAACGGTGGTCAATACACCCATGCCGCCTTGTGGGTGGTGCGCGCCATGGCTGAACTGGGACGCAACGACCGGGTGGCGTCGCTGCTGGAACTGCTCAACCCCCTCAACCATGCCCGCAATGCGAACGAGGTGGCTGTCTACCGGGTCGAGCCCTATGTCGTGGCGGCCGACGTCTACGGCGAGCCACCCCACGTGGGCCGCGGTGGCTGGACCTGGTACACCGGCTCGTCCGGGTGGATGTACCGGGTAGCCCTGGAGTCGCTCCTGGGATTCAGGCTGATGGACGGAGATACCCTGGTCATGAAGCCGTGTATCCCCGACGACTGGCCGCAGTTCGAGATCACGTACCGCTTGCCGGACACGGTAA
>CBDURX010000334.1:0-3877 GCA_965369485.1 uncultured bacterium
CAGTCCAGGACTGGCATGAAAAATCCCGCTGGTTCTGGGAGGTCAACCGGGACCAGTTCGATGACAACGAGGAAATTCGGCGAGCCGTGGCCGGGATCACCAAAGGCTTGAAGAACGACGCGGAGAAGATAGCCGCCATCAACCACTGGGTCGCCCAGGAAATCCGTTACTGCGGCCTGAACATGGGCGAAGGCGAGGGCTACACCTTGCACCCGGGCGACATGATCTTCGACGAGCGCAGCGGTGTGTGCAAGGACATCGCTGGCATGACCATCACCATGCTCCGCTCGGCCGGCTACGAGGTCTACCCGGCCATGACCATGGCCGGCTCGCGGGTCGAGAGGATTCCCGCCGACCAGTTCAATCACTGCGTGGCAGCCCTCAAGAAACCCGACGGAACTTACGAGATGCTCGATCCCACCTGGATCCCGTTTGCCATGTACAACTGGTCTCGGGCCGAGGGCGAACAGAACTACGTGATTGGCAGTCCCGAGGGCGAGGACTTGACCATCACGCCGGCCTACAGCCCCGAGGACAATCTGGTCACTCTTTTGGTTCAGTCCAAGGTCGCCGATGACGGCAGTCTCTCCGGTACCATCCGGGTTGTGGCCGCCGGCTACGCCGACACCCGTCTGCGTCGCAGTGTGGGTTTCGTACCCAAACAACAGCACCGCGCACGCCTGGAACGCTGGTTGACTTCCCTGGCGCCGGCCGCCGAACTTGTCTCATACGAATTCGGCGACCACCTCGACTTCAGTAAACCGCTGACACTGAGGATGGAGTTCCGTATCTCCGGTTACGCCGTGGTGGGCAAGAGTCGGGTCACCTTGCAGTCGTGTGCCACTCGCCTGGTGATGGGCAACTTTGCTGGTCTGTTCCGCTTCGCTGCCACCGACCTGCCCTCCGAGCGCACCAGCCCGGCCCTGATCTGGTACCCCCAGCAAGTCGTCATCACCGAGAGCGTGGAAATGCCACGCGGCTACCGGCCGCAGCCCGTGTCGGGCGAGTGGCGTGTAGGCGACGAGGGAGACCTCGCCTCTTTTAACCTTGAGAGCGAGGCCGGCAAGAAGAAGCTCACCATCGAGGGTTCGATCCGGGTCGAGAAACGCACCATACCACCGGACGAGTGGCCCGCTTTCACGGCTGCGGTACAGATGCTGCAGGATTTCGGCGCCACGCAACTCGTGGCCAAGCGGAAAGGGGCATGACGATGAAGACACGGAACAGCCTGTTGGTTATCATCGCCACCAGCCTCACGCTGCACAGTCTGGCAACTGCCGAGGTTCCCCCCATAGATCTCGAGACCCTTATCGCCCAGGCGCCGCCACAGGAGAAGTATCCCGGTGCGGATGCCGTGTTGCTCTATCAGCGCATCACCTACAACATCGATGGCGACGGCCGGCTGACCCGCCGCGTCCACCAGCTGCACAAGCTATTCACTGCGTGGAGTTGCCGGAACCTCAGTGATCTGCGTCTCGGGTGGGATACGACGCATCAGGAGCTGGTGATCCACACCTGCCGCACCAGAATGCGTGACGGGAGGGTAGTCGACACGCCCGAGCGCGGCTTCAACGAGGTTACCCCGGACGCGGTGGCCCCTTGCCCCGATTTCCTCTCCTACCGCGAGAAGGTGATCAGCCACGTGGGCGTCGAGACAGGTAGTATCATAGAACTGGATTACGAGGTGCGCGACCTTGCCGCGGGACCACTACCAGCCAGTGGGTTGGAGTTCCTGCAAGGTGAGCTTCCGATTCTCATCAAGCAGGTGGTCATCAGAGCCCCCAGCGAGATGTTCCTCACCTGGCACGGCGTCCACACCGCTCCGGACGTTCCCCAGATCTCTCACATGGACGATCAGCAGATCATCACCTGGACCGTGCGCGATATGCCTGCTTTGCCGAGGGAGGGTAACTGGCAACGCCGGGGCGATTACCTGCCCCATGTCCTGTTCACGACGGCTCCGGACTTGACCATTCTGGCCAACCAGATGGATTCCTTGACCAAGGCAGCTACACTGGTCAGTCCCACCATGCGCAGTTGGCTGGACCAGACCGAGGACGACGCGCAGGACGCGGCGACCGACCTGACGGAATTGGATACCGTGCAACGCATCGCCAAGCTGTTGGGCAGCCGTATCCGCACTCTCCACCCAGTCGACCGCGGCTGGGGCAGGGCGCCGCGGGGCGCTGACGCCGTGTTCGAGAGCTCCTGCGGTACGGAATGGGAAAAAGCGATCCTTGGGTATACGCTGCTGCGGGAGGCCGGACTGAATCCCGAGCTGGCCTTTTTCAGCCGCTGGAACAGCTTCACCCCAGAAATCGCCACGCCGCTGAGCTTCGGACAGTTGCGCCTGGTGGTTGCGGTGGCGGGCGATAACTACTGGCTGTCCCCCGACAGTGACGAGGCCTTTCCCGGCCGTTCTGACCTGGTCGGCAAGACGGGTCTGTTCCTGGAAGACTCTCCCCGCAAGTTCCGCACATACGTCGTGCCGGCCTTCCCGAGCCGTTGCACCCTGGTGGTCGAACTGCGGCCCGGCGAGGAAGGTGGCTTTCAGGCGGAGATCGATCTGAGGGCCACGGGACTGTTCTGGCAACCGGACTGGAAGAAGGCGACCGACGACATCGCCGCGAGCCTCGCCGCCGCTGTGCTTCAGGACGGCGAAGTGGTCACGACGGAAATATTGCAGAGAACTCCGGTGGATCTACACCTGCGCGTCGAGGTCGCGGGTAGCAGCCTGGCCGAGGACAAGGATGGACTGCTGACCGTGTTGCTACCGGTTCCGCCCCGCACTCTCGCCAGCCTGCTACCGAGCAGCTTCCAGATGAGCTCCGACCACAGGCAAACGCCGCTTTACCTGGACCAGGAACTGAGCGAAGAGATCACCCTGCGGCTGACCTTGCCGGAGCAGCTGACACCGGACTTCCTGCCAGCGAGCGTGGAGCTGGAATCCGCTCACGGTAACTACAGTCTGAAAGTGATACAGAATGGGAACCTGGTGAAGCTGACCCAGCGGTTGGAACTACCGGCTGGCGTCATTCCGCCCGAGAGTTATCCCGAATTCCACCGGCTCGTGGCCAGGGCCGCCGAACCGGCGGCGGGCAGGATCGTCCTGCTGTCCGAGTAGTACCGAACTCGATTACAGGTCGAAGGTGAAGTGCTTGCGGACAGGCTTGCGCACTTCCCAGGTGCAGGTCATACCATCCGGGAAGGTGACCAGGTCGCCCTTGCCCACCTGGACCGGCTCTCCCCCTTGCGGGGTGACGATCACGTCGCCCTCCAGGAAGTAACATGTTTCTGCCCCGTCGTAGGTCCAGGGGAAGGTCGACTCCTCCTTGTTCCACACCGGCCACTCGAGCACACCCAAATCTCTCAGGCGCGCCGCGGAGGGATTCCTCTCGATCTCGATCTTGATCTCTGCCATGTTTCCTCCTCGTGGCCAGGGTTCACCCGGCTCGATCATCTCTCCAGGTCGCCAGTCAGGTCCGAGGGTCGAAACGGCAGGCCGCCTGATCCATCGAGCATGAGTGTCAACCGCTGAGCTTCCGGTACCAGAGCGGGAACACTCTCCACCGCGAACACTCCGTTTTCGCCCGAGCGAGCTTCGCGCACAAGAAACGCCTGCCCATCCTCCTGCGCATATCGTGAATACTGGAAGAACAGACGTGGTTTGACCGCGAACGGATCGCCCTGTTCGGGGCAGAAGGTCGTGCAGTTGCCGCAGGCATTGCACAGCTCGGCCAGGCAGACGTACTGCCCCTGCTGTGTCGCGGGCGTCTCCAGACGCAACATGGCATCGTTGGGACAGACGGTTACGCAGAGGTTGCAGCTGCAGCAGTCCCACAGCTGTAACCTGTCCGGCGTTTGCCGAGGTGGTTTG
>CBDURX010000335.1:0-3875 GCA_965369485.1 uncultured bacterium
CGCCCGCAGCTTCTGTCGCGAGGAGTTCGCCCGCCACGGCCTCAACCCCCGCATCGAACAGTGCAACGTCTCGTTCAACCGCGAGCGCGGGACCCTGCGGGGGATGCACTACCAGGTCGCGCCGCACCAGGAGGACAAGCTGGTGCGCTGCACCAGGGGCGCGCTCCTCGATGTCATCATCGACCTCAGACCCGAGTCGCCGACCTTCTGTGGTTGGACCGCGGTCGAATTGACCGCAGGGAATCGCCTGATGTTCTACGTGCCCGAGGGGTTCGCCCACGGTTTCCAGACGCTCGAGGACGATACCGAGGTCTGCTACCAGATGTCCGCTGCCTACGCCCCCGAGAGCGCCCAGGGCGTGCGATGGAACGACCCGCGTTTCGCCATCGACTGGCCGATCAACCCTCCCATACTCTCCGAGCAGGACCTTTTCTACCCGGATTTCGAGGAGCGGGAGCTTGGCGTAAGGCGATTTTGGTGCAGTAGGGACTGATCTATATGGACGACCCGGGAAAATTCGCCCAGCGCAATCGCGCGATGATTCAGCGCATGGCGGCCGACAAGTCGTTACACACCCTCTCCCACCAGTGGCTGCGGGCGGGATTGCCGTACGAGTACTCCTACCACTTCACTTGGCTTGGCCTGCCAATCATCCAGTACCCCCAGGACATGCTGGCCCTTCAGGAGATAATCTGGAAAGCCCGGCCCGAGTTGATCGTGGAGACCGGCATCGCCAGGGGCGGCTCGCTGATCTTCATGGCCTCGCTCCTGGAACTCCTGGGCGGCGACGGCCAAATGGTCGGCATCGACATCGACATCCGCGAGCACAACCGCAAGGCCATCGAGGCGCACCCACTCTACCGACGCATCACCATGATCGAGGGTTCCTCGACCGATGACGCGATAGTGGCGCGAGTTCGCAAGATCGCCGAGGGCCGGTCCCGGGTGCTGGTCATTCTGGACTCGAATCACACCCACGAGCACGTTGCGTCGGAGCTGGCCCTGTACGCGCCGCTGGTCCGGGCGGGCAGTTATCTGGTGGTGTACGATACCGTCATCGAGGATCTGCCCGAGGATCAGTGGGACGACCGGCCATGGGGCAAGGGCGACAATCCCAAGACCGCGGTGCGCGAATTCCTTCGGGGCACGGATCGTTTCGTGGTCGATGAGGAGATCGAGCAGAAACTCTTGATCACGGTGGCGCCCGAGGGATACCTGAAGTGCGTCAAGGAGCCGACTGAATGACCCGACTGCCGGTGGCCGGTCCCTGGATCACCGAAAAGGAAATCGCACACGTCACTGATGCGGTGACCAACGCCTGGTACGACCAGGCCAGCATGTATCACGAGCGCTTCGAGCGGGCCTTTGAGGAGGTCGTGGCCGGATTTTCGCCATGGCGCTGCCTTCCTGCACCTCCGGGCCGCACCTGGCGCTCGCCGGACTCGGGGTCGGACTCGGCGACCAGGTGATCGTTCCCGACATCACCTGGATCGCCACGGCCGCGCCGATTGCCTACGTGGGCGCCACGCCGGTGTTCGCCCACATCGAACCCGCGTCCTGGTGCATATCCGCCGAATCGATCGAGGCCGGTATTTCCGACAACACCGTGGCCGTCATAGTCGTGGATCTCTACAGCAACATGCCGGCGAGGGATGAGATCATGGCGGTGGCCGAGCGGCACGACGTGGCGGTGATCGAGGACGCCGCTTTCCCACTCGTTCCTTGTGTGTATCGAGACGTTACGAGGCCAGTTCTAGGCATGCAATGTGCCAACCGAGGAAGCATGTACCACGGCCCGGTAAACGGATGTCGGGATCTGTGGATGATTGGATTAACACGATGAAGGTAGCTGTAACAGGTGCTGGAGGCTTTATCGGGGGCTATGTCATTGATAGGTTGCTTGCTCATGGAGAGGATGTTACGGGTGTAGATCGTGATTTCCGCGAATCGCCTAGTAGAGAAAGAGCCATATCGCTTGTGGAACTTGATATTGCCGACATTGACGTTGATCCATTGTCGCAAATGCGCAACCCTGATGTGGTAATTCATTTGGCCTGGGGAGGACTGCCTGATTTTGAATCGATGCATCATCTGGAGAGTGAATTGCCGCTACACGAGGTATTTCTCAAGAGGCTTGTTGATGGTGGGCTAAGGAACTTGACGGTTGCAGGAACTTGTTTCGAATACGGTATGAGAACCGGCTGCTTGTATGAGGACATGGAAACAGAGCCTTCTAGCCCTTACGGCCGCGCTAAGGACCTGCTTCGACAACGCCTGCAGGCCTATCAGGAAGAGGCGCCGTTTCAACTGACCTGGTGTCGTCTGTTCTATATGTATGGTGATCGACAGCCGGCCAAATCTATCTTTCCTCAGCTAAGAGATGCCGCTTCACGCGGAGATGAGACCTTTCCAATGTCGGGTGGCCAGCAGATACGTGACTACCTGTCGGTGGAAGCTGTCGCAAACAGTGTTGTGACGTTAGCCTTGCGTCAAGAAGATATTGGCGTCGTGAATGTCTGTTCGGGTCGGCCTGTTAGCATGCAGACGCTTGTTGAGACATGGATCAGAGAGAATGGCTGGGAGATAAAGCCGGAGTTCGGTGTATATCCTTATGCGGATTATGAGCCAATGGAATTTTGGGGCGATGCTTCAAAATTGAGGAGGCTTCTGGACGATGAAGCATAGATTACTAATTGCAGTGGAACAACTGCCGATTTTACAGAACAAGATTTATCATTCTGCGGATAAGGCGCAGTTGTGCCCCAAGGGGGATGTGCGTCTGGTTCAGAATCTGGAAACCGGACTGATCTACAACAGTGCCTTTGACGCCTCACTCTTGGACTACGATGAGGACTATCAGAATGAACAGGCGTCTAGCACTGTCTTTCTGGTCCATTTGGATCATGTTACACACGTCATCCGCAAGCACTTTGCGCAGATGTCATTGATTGAGATCGGTTGTGGAAAGGGCAGCTTTCTCGAGCATCTGCTTGATCAGGGGTATGATGTCAGGGGGATGGATCCTGCATACGAGGGCAACAATCCTCGTATTCTAAAGCAGAACTTTGTTCCGGCGGTTTCCGAGCCAGCCGACGGGATTATTCTGCGCCATGTGCTTGAGCACATTTGTGATCCTGTCGCCTTTCTGCATCAGGTCGCTGAGGCCAACGGCGGGAGAGGGCGCATTTATATAGAAGTTCCATGCCTTGAGTGGATTGTTGAGCACCGGGCCTGGTTTGATGTTTCTTATGAGCATGTCAACTACTTTCGCCTGTCTGATGTCCACAGAATGTTCGATCGTGTGCTTGAATCCGGCCACATGTTCGGTGGCCAGTACTTGTATGCTGTGGCGGATCTGGCGACAGTGCGACAGCCAAAGGCTGTTACGTCTGATGAAATTGAATTTCCTGATGATATGGTTGCCTCAATAGCGAATCTTGCATCTCGGTATCAGGACACGAGGCGTTGTGTTGTCTGGGGTGCCGCATCAAAGGGCGTTATTTCTTCGTTGCATCTTCTGCGCGCTGGGGCCGCCGTTGATTTTCTCATTGATATTAGTCCTGCCAAGCAGGGAAGGTTTGCCGCGGGTACAGGACTGCCCATCTTGGCACCGGAAGTCGCGTATGCTCGGATGCTGGATGGGATGGATCTATTGGTTATGAACTCGAATTATCTGGATGAAATAAAGGGGATGTCAGGGCATCGCTACAACTACTTGGAGCTTGATAAACATTATACCGTTTGATGAAGGAACTAGCCCGTTCCCGTCCGGAAACTCTGGCGGGAACTGCGTGGTTCTCGATGCAGAAACGAGCGATTCTTGTGCAAGTTCTAGGAAGACAAGGATTTCCGCGGAGGCGTACTCGAGTACGCCG
>CBDURX010000336.1:0-3865 GCA_965369485.1 uncultured bacterium
TGGCGATGGGCAGTACCTCGATGCCCGTGATGGGCATTTCCAAGGGGAGGAGGATGAGCAAGTCCCGCACGGGCAGAAGCGGCTGGCCGGTTTCCGCGAGGGGGTGACTGTCAGGCAGTTCGGGCGTGTAGGTCCCATCCTCGTCCCGGATCCAAGACAACTGCTCCGCTTCCAGTCTGCCCTCGTAGATGATCGTGCCGGTGTCGGATTCGTTCAGAGCGGCGTGGACCGTGGAGAAGCCGGCCATAATGAAGACGGTCAGGCAGGAGGCGGTCAGGAAGATGCCGATCCGACCCATACAGAGAGTGCTCTTCAAGAAGTGAGGGGACATCACGAGATTCCTTCGCGGCAGAGGGGAAGACCAGGCACCGACTTGCCCAAGCGGTCGGTTCCTGGTTCGTCTCGGTGCTGGGTGAGGATGGATTTCCTCGGAGTCCTGTCTTGGTGTCGAGTTGTTCGGTGTCGAGTTGTTCGTCGCGTGGCGTCGTGCCGTGCAGAGCACCGTTCTCGGGGCACGATTGCCTTCTGGTGCCAGTTCCCTCCTGGCACGCAACCTACGCTGGACCCCGTCAGGGGTTCGGGACCCGTGGAGTGAAAATAGTAATTTCACATCCTAGCACAAAATGATGGAGGGGTCAAAAAACGCGGGGTCGTGCCAAGTCTCGTCCGACCCGCCGGCCCCGCGTCGAGGAATACGTCCTGCTTCCCGGTGTTCATCGCGAAAGCGATGCCGTCCGAATCATCGGCAAGTACGGCAGCGTCGTGGTTGCGAGCTCCAGCCCGGATTATTAATCCGGGCCAGATTAAAACTCAGCCAGTCCGATCACCTTGTTTCCCTTGTCGTAGCGGAAGTTATCGCCGCGGTGCCTAACCGCGACCATCTCGACCTGCGGGAATTTCTCCGCGCTAGCGTCGACGAATTCCTGGTAGTGATAGCCGGCATGTCCCGCGTGCATGGGGATGAAGACCGCGGGCTGGAGCTTTTCCAGCGCATAGTCGACCCCCAGGCGAACAGCCTCCGGGTCTCCGAACCCGCAGCCCCGGATCGGCATGAAGGCCAGGTCCGGCCTCACACCCGCGGTGGCGAGGAAATCGATCTCGGCCCTGTACGGGCCCGAGAAGTCCTGCTGGCGGTTGGCGTGGTCTCCGGCGTGGAAGATCACGAGACCGTCCACCCTGATCACGAAACCTACACCGGTGTCGTTGGACTCGATGGTCGTGATCTCGAGGCCGTCGACAAGCCGTTCCTGGCGCGGCTCGATGTACTCGTAGGCTGGCAGGCTCTCGCCTTCGGGCTGGCAACCGAGAATGTAGACTATGTCGGAGATCTCTTCCCGCCAGTCGAAGATGAGTGGATCGTAGTGGTCCCTGTGTTCGTGGGTGGCGAAGACAGCCACGTTCAGACCTGCAATTTCCGACGGGCGAATGTGACCGTTGCAGAGGCCGGGGTCGTCACAGCGGCGGCCTTGATCCCAGTAGTCGAAGACGAGAAAGTGCCCGTGTGTCTTGATGCCCCAGCTGCTGTGCCCCAGGTACCAGACTACCGCCTCACCTGTGGCAACCTCGTAATCAGCGCCGGGTACGGAGCCGCTGTGGCGGATCTCGTCCTGGCTGGCGCCGGCCTCGAGGAGCGCCTTGGCAGCTTGTTTCTGGCCGTAACAGGTGGCGAGATGCAGTGGTGTCTGGTCCGCATCGTTCAGGGGCGAGACAGATGCCGTGTGCGCGATCAGCAGGTTGATCAGGTCCGCGTAACCATATACCGCCGCCAGGTGAAGAGCAGTGTAGCCGTAGTGATTCTCGCGCGGACTGGTTTCGGCGCCAGCGACGAGAAAGGCCTCAACCATCTCGGTGTTACCCTCCGCGGTGGCCAGGATCAAGGCTGTCTCCCCGTTCTCGTTGGTCCGGTTGGGATCGGCGCCCCTGGCCAGTAGCAAGCTGGCGAATTCGATGTGCCCTTGCCAGATCGTGGCCACCAGGGGCGTGGTACCGTGCCGATTCACGGGGTCGACGTCCGCGTTGGCATCGATCAGCAACTTCGCCACCTCGACGTGGCCGGGGAAAGCCGCCAGGAAAAGTGGACTCTGACCATCTTCGGTCGTCGCCGCAACGTCGGCGCCCTTGGCGATCAGAAGTCGGACCGTTTCGGTTTGTCCTCCACGGGCAGCCCAGTGCAAGGGCGTTTCGCCGTTCGTGGTGGCGGCGTTGATATCGGTGCCTCGTTCAAGCAACATGAGAGTGAATTCCTGCATGCCGCGTGAAGCCGCCGCGTGCAACAGCGTGAGGCCTCGTGCGTTTTCGTAGTTCAGATCAGCTCCCGCCTCCAGCAAGATCTGGACGATCTCCTCGTCACCGCCGAAGGCAGCGAAACTCAGGGAATAGGCTTGGTTGATGTCGCGGTGGTTTACGTCAGCTCCCTGGGTGAGGAGATACTGCACCATTTCCTTCTGCCGGCGTACGGCGGCGACGTCCAGGGGCGTGCTCTCGTCGGCGTCACCGGCGTCGACCGCGGCGCCGGCCTTCAGCAGGAGCGTGGCGATCTCTACCTGACCATGGGCGGCGGCGGTGTGCAATGGTAGGTCGCGGGTCTGGTTCGTGTCCTGACTGTTCACGAGCCCCGGAACCTCCTGCAGCATTCGTGTCACGCCCGCGATGTCGCCCTCGGCGATGACCTCGTGGATCTCATCCGCTAAGGCGGCGAGGGGGAAGGTGAGAGGCCAAGCGAGAAGAATGAACGTGAGGACCAGCGCCTTGCGCCTGGACATGATTGTGCCTCCTGTCTTTTGGTAGGAGAGTGAAATTGAGAGGTGGGGTCTCGTGAACGAGGAGCTGGATTTCAACGAGGAGCTGGATTTCCCCCGGGCAGAGCGAGACGCTCATAACCATCTTGGGCCTTTCTGGACTCGTTCAACCAGGGGATACAAATCTGTTAGACGAACATTTACAACTGAATGTTGCACGTCAATTTGAGCCAACCCGGATTATGCATGAATGGCCTACTGCGGCCGGCGGGCATTTTCCTCACCCTCGCGACGGCCATTCGTGAAAAATCCGGGTTAAGTCAGGAAATATAAGAGTATTGTGGTTTTATATGAGATGATCTCAAATACATAAGCCATATTAGATAATTCGTAATTTTAGTTCAAAAAACTTTCACAAATGTACTTGAGTTTATAGTATAATCATTGACGTGATCGTTCACTTCGTCCTGAGAAGGTGTGTACTGTCGACGGGGAATTCAACCTTTCGCGAAATTTAAGGGAGGCAAAACTATGCAGCGCTTGGGAATACTCCTTGCGACCCTTGCCATCATGTTGAGCAGTAGCCTGGCTCTGGCTCAGGTAGATCCTGAGTTCGACAGCATCGGCATCTACTTCGACACCGAGGCCAGCATTCATCGCATCACGTTGTTGGAGGGTCAGCATCACGCTTACCTGGCCATAACCCGGCCCACCGACATCACCGGCATCTCTGGCTGGGAATGCCGCATCAGCACAGAGGGCCCCGTCTTCGTCCTGGAATACGGTATCCTCGGTCAGGCGATCAACGCCGCTACACCGCCCAACTTCGCGGTCGGCCTGGCGGAGCCCTTCCCGTTCGCCGACTCCATCATCGTGATGGACATGACCATCCTGTTAACCGGGTTGGAAGAGATTCACTTCTACATCCATCCCAGTTATCAGCCTTCCCTCGAAGGGGTGCCGGCCTACGCATCGGGCGGTAATCCCGAGAATCTGTGGCCCCTGCAGCAGTCCACAGGCGGCGAGGATTACCCAGTGGCGGTCATCAACGGCGATACCCCCGTTGCCGATGAAGATGCCACATGGGGTGGTGTGAAGGCTCTTTACCGCTAATAAGGGTAGCACTG
>CBDURX010000337.1:0-3857 GCA_965369485.1 uncultured bacterium
CGTCCGCAGCTTCCGCTGGAGTGGCGCCCGAAACCCGTGTGACCAGGTCGTCCAGCAAACGGATCAACGCTGCATCGTCCACCGGCTCGGTGGGAACCGTTCCCAGGCGGCGCACCCATTTCTTGAGGAATCCGGGACTGCCATCCAGGCGACGGCGCCACTCGCTCCCCCATACGGCCGCCAGGATCGAGCGGGCACGGGAGGAAGCCGCGCGCAACCGCCGCAGGGTGTGGCGGGAGGCGAGATCCCGTGCCAGCCACCTGTTTCCGGTGCCGAGACGCCCGGCCGCTATGTCCTTGGCGTAGTCCAACAGCTCGTGGGATACACCGCTGGGGCAGGCGGTTTCGCAGGCGCGGCAGCCGAGGCAGAGGTCGAAGGCTGCCATGGTATCCCGGGCCGGCCCACCGGAGGCACCGGCTGTACTGTGGGGCACCGCGAGGATCTCGCCCAGAAGCAACAACCGTCCCCGCGGTGACTGCACCTCGCTGCCGGTGGCCAGGTAAGTGGCGCAGGTGGACAGGCAAAGACCACACTGGATGCAGCTGCGCAGGAGAGTGTCCAACTCGGCCTGTTGATCCTTTTCGGCCTGTGGATCCTTCACGTTCACCGGATTTCCTTCCTGGCCTTCTCGAACCAGTCAGGCTCGCCCAGCCAACCTGTGGGGTCGAAGATCTCCTTCAAACCGACCAGGATGTGCCGCGGCACGCCGGCCGCCGCCTCGGGCAAGGTAGTCAACCCGCCCGCACGCAGCAGGTTGTCTGCGTGCCAGCCCAAGCTCGTCTCCTTGTAGACCCGTGGTACCCAGAACAGCGGCGGCGCGGCCTGCCAGATCACCTGCTCGCCACCCATGCCGATGGGCCAGCCGCTCTCGCCGGGCAAACGGGCCAGGAACGTCCACTCGCCGCTGCGCCGAGCCCACCCCGGCAACGCCGGGTGCTCGGCGAGCCTCGCCACCGCGGAAAAGGCACAGCGGTCCTTATCCTCCAATACCAGGCCCGCCCCCTCGGCCCACCGGGTGATGACCTGCTCCTTGCGGTCCAGATCCCATGCCCGGTCGCGGCCGCCAGCGAGGATTGTCACACCACTCGCGCCCACCTCGAACCGATCGCAGACGCAGACAGGCCCGCTCAGGTCGTTCTCCCAGCCTTGCAGTTCCGTCAGCAACGCCGCCAGGTCGGCCCGGTAGGGTAACTCTCCCTCGGCCCGGCAATGCCAGAGAGCAGCACTCTCCGGAACCGGTTTGAGCTGGAAGGTCGCCCCCTGCACCCGAGCCAGCAATCCGCCGGATCCGCACAACAAATGCACCAGGTCGAACCCCGCCACGTTCTTCAACACGGGCGCTCCGGCTTTGAACAGGCGCCCGTTGGACGTCTCCGCCCAAACCTCCAGGAGGTATGCCCTGGCCGTGCCCTTGCCCAGGAAGGAAGGGCCGGCAACCAGGTGATCGATCAGCTCGCCCACCGTGCCGGCCGCGCCCAGCCCGGAACCCTCGTGCCCGAAGCGGACGGCGCCGATGGGGATCCACAGCCCGCGCGCCAGCGCCTGCGCCTGGATCTCGGCTACCAGGGCATCCGCTGGAGCCGTCACGGTGAGAGAGTTCCAGCGGAAGTCGATTTCCTGAGGGGCGGGCGGCGCCTCGTTCAGATGCTCGCCGCGGGGTGGCAACGCCTTGCCCGGATTGCAGAGACCGCGGGGGTCGAAGAGACGGCGGATCCCGTGCATCAAGTCGGCCGCGACCTCGTCGAGCTGGTCACCGATGACATGCCTCTTCTCCAACCCGATCCCGTGCTCGCCCGAGATGCTGCCGCCCATCTGCAGTGCCTCGACGATGATGGTGTCGGCCGCGCGGTGGGCCCGCTCCTTCAGCTCCGGCACGCGGTCATCGTAGAAGATGCCCGGGTGCAGGTTGCCATCGCCGGCGTGGAAGCCCGTGCCGATGCGCACGCCGTGCTCCTGCTTGATGGTGTCGATGGCGCGAACGATATCGGGCAACCTCTCCAACGGCACCACCACATCCATGGTCACGTAACTGGGCGCCAGGCGCCCCACTGCCCCGAAGGCCTGTTTACGGCAACGCCACAGTTGTTCGCGTTCGGCGGCATCCTCTGCGCGCCTCACCTCCCTGGCTCCGTTCTGGCGCAGCAGCTCCTCGGCCCGGTCGGCGTCCTCCATGACCGCAGCGGCGTCGCCGTCGAACTCCGCGATGAGGAGTGCGTCCACGTCGGTGGGGAATCCAAAATGGAATGCCTCCTCCAGCACCTCGAGCATGGCTCGGTCCACCATCTCCACCGCCGCAGGTAACAGTCCCGTCGTCATCAGGCGCACAACGGCCCGTGTGGCGTGGTCCAGGTGGGGGAAGACAGCCAGGAGTGTAGTGACAGCTGCGGGAACCGGGATCAGGCGCAAATCCGCACTGGTGACCAGGCCGAGGCAGCCCTCGCTGCCTATCAAGAGGCTGCAGAGATCGATCCCCCGTTCGCAACTCAGTCCCCGTCCCGTGGTCCAGTAATGGCCATGCACGTCGAGCCACTGCAAACGAGCCACGTGATGCAGTGTCACACCGACCTTGAGGGTGTGGGGACCACCGGCATTCTCGGCGATGTTGCCGCCGATGGTGGACGCGTTCTGGCTGCTGGGGTCAGGGGCAAAGTGTAGACCGCAGTCGTGGACAACGCTGTTGACCATATTGTTCACGACGCCGGCCGCGACTTGGATCAAGCGACAGTGCAAGTCCACCGGGTCATGCTGGCGCAGGCGGGCGGTGGAGATCACCACCGCACCCTCTAACGGCACAGCGCCGCCGCTCAAACCGGTCCCGGCGCCCCGGGTCACGAAGGGCACACCGTGCTTGCCACAGAGCTTGATGACGTCGGTTGCCTCGTCGAGTGAGCCGGGCAGCACCACGGCCAAGGGACGACCCAGGGTCAAGTGAGAAGCGTCGCGGGCGTATACCGAGCGGGCAGCGGGGTCGTCCAGACAGTTGGGCCGGCCACAACACTTGCGCAGAGCGTCGACCAGCTTGTGCCTACCGAACGCCAAGGGTTCAGCCTCCGTGCAGCGGTTCACCCAGGGCCGCGTGCACGGCCTCCAGGACAGCCTCGCTCAAAGATGGATGGGGGTGGATGACGCGGCTCCAGGCCTCGAGTTTCGCCTCCAGCCCCATGACAGTGGCCGCCTCCGCGATCAACTCCGTCACTCGCGGTCCGACCATGTGAACTCCCAAGATAGTGGAGTTTTCCGCGTCGGCGATGACCTTCACGAAACCGTGGGGTTCGTTCAGAATGGAGGCCTTACCGAGGGCTGCGAAGGGGAACCGACCCGTCCGGATCTCGTGGCCCCTGTTGCGTGCTTCCTCCTCGGTCAGTCCCACCGAGGCCACTTCAGGGTTGCTGTAGGTGCAACTGGGGACATGATCGTACCGGATGGGTAGCAACGGTCGGCCGGCGGCGTGACCCACGGCCACCAACGCTTCCCGCGAGGCCACGTGGGCCAGTTGCGGGGTCGGCACGATGTCGCCAATGGCGTACAGGCCCGGTTGTGTGCTCTCCATCATGGCGTCCACCATCACGAAACCGCGGCGATCCACCTCGGCGGAACTGTTCTCAAGGCCGAGATCCCGGGTGACCGGCTTGCGGCCCACGGCAACGAGCAGCTTGGCGGCGGTGACCTCGGCTGTTTGCTTGGATTGCTTGGCCTGTTTGGTCACGAGCGCGATGCGCACGCCGTCCGCGGTGGCGGTCACCTCGCTGGCGCGCGTGCCGGTGTGGATCTTCACGCCTTGGCGCCTCAGGTACTTGGCCACCTCCTCGCTGCAGTCAGGATCCTCCAGCGGCAGGATACGGGGCAGCATCTCCACC
>CBDURX010000338.1:0-3855 GCA_965369485.1 uncultured bacterium
CATCCGCCTGGACGATAACAAGCTGCAGGAGTCGCTGGAGAGGCTCTTCCATCACGATCTGCTGAAGAAGAGCGAGGGGGGCGGGAGCTACACCTACAAGATGGACCTCTGGCGCCAGTGGGTCTCGCGGATGCACTCCATCTACCAGGTGATCGACGAGGTTGGCGGACCGCAGGGTGAGTTCGGGGAAGGGATCCAGCCGGTACGGCCCCGCCGCTGGCGAGTGCTCGTGCCGGTCGCCCTGGCGGTGGTCGCCCTGGCCGTGGCCGCTCCGTTCGTCTACAAGGCCATATTCCCGCCCGAGCCGGTTCCGGAAACGTCAACCCCGGTCGTCGTCGTTCCGGATTCCACTTCTCTGACCATCAAGACCGAACCGCCCGATGCCACGGTTTTCCTGGCCGAGCAGCGCCTCGGCCGCTCGCCCATTGCGGGACGCAAGGTGCCGGTGGGTAAGCTGCCGCTGACCGTCGAACTGGACGGATACAAGGTGTTCACGGACACCCTCGACCTGGGGAAGGACCAACCCCTCGAGAGAACGATCGTCTTGAACCGCCGGGAGGGGAGTCTACGGGTCGTATCACAGCCGGCCGGCGCGCGGATCCTGCTCGACGGCGTGAATTCGGGCCTCACCACGCCTGCGACCCTCGCAGGGCTCGCCGTGAGCCAGCAGTACGAGGTCCGGTTGCAGCTTTCCGGCTACCGGGAAGGCATGTACCGCGGCCTGATGGTGCCGGAGGACTCGACCCGGTTGGTTGAGTACGACTTCGCACAGATCACCCACCCACTGACCATCGTTTCTGAGCCGGCCGATGCCGCCATCTATCTCGACGGCGATTTGCTGGGCGGCTCCCCGCGCAACCTCGGCGCGATAGTCCAGGGCCAGCACCGGCTCGAGGTGCGCAAGGCGGGCTTCCACACCGCAAGCCAGAACATCACCGTCCCGGTTCCGGACAACCTGGTGGAGGTAGCCCTGACGCGCCTGCCGCCGGGCAAGCTGGTCATCCAGGTGCAACCCTATGCGGACGTCTGGATCGACGGTGAGCTGAAAGCCGAGAGCACGACCTTCTACGAGATCGATCTGAACACGGGGAGTTACGCGATCGAGTTGCGCCATCCGAGCTATCAGATCTACAGCCGGACCGTGGAGGTCATATCCGGAGAGACCGAACGGGTCATATACGATTTCGCCAGCGGATGAGGGAGAACATGATCGGTGTAGTGCTCGCTGAAAAATACGAGATCCAGAAGAAGATCGGACAGGGCGGCTTCGGTACCGTCTATCAAGGTACCGATCACAATCTCAAGCGACAGGTCGCCATCAAGATCCTCGACCACACCGGAGACGAGGAGGGCTTCGCGGCCCGTTTCCGGCGCGAAGCGGAGTCCATGGCCGGGCTGAAGCACGCCAACATCGTCACCGTCTACGACTACGGGGAGCACGAGGAGAGGCCGTACCTGGTGATGGAGCTGGTCAAGGGACCATCCCTGTTGCAGCTGGTGGGAGCGACAACCTTGAAATTGACGCAGGTCTGCGCGCTGGCCCAGCAAATCTGTCGCGCCATGGCTTACGCCCACGAGCAGGGAGTCGTGCACCGCGACCTGACACTAAAGAACATCCTGGCCGAGGAGGGCGGGGACAAGGAGTCCGCCATCAAGATCCTCGATTTCGGCCTGGCCAAGTTGATGCAGACGCAGCTACAGACCTCGGGCAAAGCCGCCATGGGCACGCCATCCTACATGTCCCCCGAGCAGATCCGCCGGGACGCCGTCGACGGTCGCACGGACATCTTCGCCTTTGGGGTGGGCCTGTACCGCATGGTCAATGGCTGCTTTCCCTTCGAGTCGGAGCATCCCACCGCGGTCGTGTACCAGATCCTGAACAAGACGAACCTGGAGTTCAGCGAGGGCGTGCCCCAGGACTTGCGCGACATCATCCTGCGTTGTCTGGAGAAGGATCCCCGCAGCCGACCGCGGGATTTCGGCGAGCTGGGGCAGGAGTTCGAGATGCTGTTGAATTCGCTTCAGACCTCGCAGACGGAGACCACGGTGCCGCTGGCGCCGGTCGGAGCCTTCGCCGAGCGAAGCAGCAAGCGCAACCCTTATCTGAACCGGGTGATGATCAAGAACCCGGCCGACTTCTTCGGCCGGGAAAAGGAAGTGCGCAAGATCTACTCGCGCCTGGACGCCCCGCACCCGCAATCCATTTCCATTGTCGGTGATCGTCGCATAGGTAAGTCCTCACTGCTGAATTACATCTACCAGCGCAGCAACCGTAAACGCAACATGCAGAACTACGAGAACGCCATCTTCGTCTACATGGACTTCCAGAGCAGTGCTGATATCGACGTGACTTCGTTCATCGACTTCCTGTTCAGCAGTTTTCGTTACGAGACCAACAGCAGCAGCAAGGTGGACGGCGCCGACCGGACGCTGGATCACCTCAAAGAAATTGTGCAAATGATCCACGACGAGGGCCGGCGCATCATCGTGCTGATGGACGAGTTCGAGCGCATCACACGCAACGAGAAGTTCGAAGAAAGTTTCTTCTCGTTCCTGCGCGCCCTGGCCAACAGCTACCGGGTGGCGTACGTGACATCCTCGGGCGCCGAGCTGCAGTCGATGTGCCACAACAAGGACATTTCCGACTCACCCTTCTTCAACATCTTCTCGAATCTGCCTCTGCGTCCGTTCAGCAGTGAGGAAGCCGAGGGGCTGATCAGTGTGCCGTCGCGGACCGAGGGGGTACCGCTGCAGCCGTACGCGGAAAAGATACTCGAGCTGGCGGGTCGGTTTCCCATGTACCTGCAGATGGCCTGCTCCATCGTGTTCGAACAACTGGCCATCGACGGGCGAGAGGAGCCGGACTGGGTCCAGGTGGCCGAATCCTTCGCGGACGAGGTGACGCCGCACTACGAATTCATCTGGGAGAGGATGGAGGAGGTCGAGAGGGAAAACCTGTACCGGGTCGCGGCGGATTTGAAAGTGGGTAAAAAATACGAGTACGTAAGCGAGGACCTGATAAGGCGAGGATACATCGTGAAGGAAAACGGCCAGATGCTGCTGTTCTCTTCTTCTTTCAAGGATTTCGTGTTGCACCGGGAGGTCTCTGGAAAGGGCAGGAAATCCCTGCTGAGCTCGTTCTGGGGCAAGGTGAGGGGTGGCGGGTAAGAACAGAGACAGTTCGCAACATACAAATAGGGGCTCGGTAACCGGGGAGCGAACCGGCATGCTATTCAACTCGCCTGACATCAGGCCTGGCTTACACTTTATCTCTGCCTGGTTGAGATATATTTTTCCTCTCTCTCTAAAAGTAATATTACTGCTGGTCTGTTTCGGGAATGTAGCATTGCCTATATGGGCCCAGGGTCAGATATTTAATCCCGAGCCGGTTTGGCGGAGAATTGATTGGGTGATTACTAATGTGGACAGTGGTAGTCCCGCCTTCGGGGACATAAACGGAGACGGTTATCTCGATTTGGTATTAATAAACACTGCTAATCTAAGTTTACATCACAACAAGCATTCTCCATCAGTTTACATGGGTGAAGACTGGTATACAAGTTGGATTACCTATATGGGAGATCCTGCCTTGGGGGACATGGACGCTGACGGAGATCTGGACATTGTATTCGTCAAGCCAAATAGCAGTGCGAATGGAGCCCTGTTGAACAGGGATGGAGTATTTGGTCAAAATCTCTGGTGGGAGTCTAACCCAACACTCAGTTCATCTTGTCTTATTCTTGGGGATGTGAACGGGGATGGTTACCTCGACTTGGTATGTGGTAACGTGAGCAGTTATGCGAACACACTGTATCTCAACGACGGTGGATATTCTCCCCTTTCCTTAGATCCGGT
>CBDURX010000339.1:0-3852 GCA_965369485.1 uncultured bacterium
GACGGGAGCCTGAAGATCGTCTCCTTCAGCGACGTCGGACACCTGTCTCCCGACCAGCAAACGTATCCGGGACGGAAGCGGACAGCACCGCAGACCATGCCTGACTGAGCTGTCGGTCCGGATCAATCACCGTCCCCGCTCAACACGAACGCGGCCCAGAAAGCGGGGTGGGCCGTGGCGATGCCGGCTCGAGGCGGTTCGATGGCGCCGCGTATCATGCCCCGCTTGGTCTCGGACAGGGCGTGGACCCTGTCCACGCCGCCGCTCCGGGCGATCTGACCGTAGAAATCGGTCATGAACGCGGCGGTCGTCCCCCCGGGCACATCCCAGAGGGCCGCAACGACGCTGCGCGCGCCGGCGTACATGAAGGCCCGGGTCAGGCCCACCAGGCCTTCACCATCGATCTGCTCGCCGAGAGCGGACGAGCAGGCCGACAGCACTACCTGTTCGCACTCCAGGTCCAGGGCAAAGATTTCAGCGGTGGCCAAAAACCCATCGTCGCCGGCTGCCACATCCGGGCTGAGGATCAGACCGGAGTACTGGGGGCGGTGCTCGTTGAAGAGGCCGTGGGTGGCGAAGTGTGCGTACCGGCACGAGCCCGCCTGGCCCGCCGCGCGCACCGCGGCCAAGGTGGCCTCCTGCTGCCTGAGGATGTGGCAGCGCTCGCGAGGCAGCCGCGCGGTAATGCCGGAGATTTCCTGGCTGACAAAGGGAACAGGTTGCAGACCCGTTGCCCCCGCCACGCGGGCGAAGGCGCTGCCCTCGCCGTCGGCAGGCAGAATAGGATCGCCTACCAGCAACAGGTCGACGGAGGGCTCGCGGCGGGGAACCGCCGCTCTGAGGCGCGCCAGAGCACTGAGAGATGGCACGTAGGCCACGTCTCTGCTGCTCACCAGATAGGGCAACTCCGCAAAATCGCGACTCTCGGTGTTCTCGGTCAGCAACGTTTCCCAGGGTAGGTAGTGCAGGATCCCATCCGGGGCGACGACCAATCGCTCGGCTGCGGCGATCTCCGCGGCCGCAGAGTCGAGGAGGGAATCGTACAGCTGCCGGGCCACGGGCACGAAGTAGGCAGGGTCTGGACCGAGCACGTTGTAGTCCTGGAGCATGGGTAAAAATTGGCGTAGTTGCACCTCTATCTCCTCACGTGGCTGCAGTCGGTAGAACCGGAAGCTCGTGGGAGAGAGTGTCCAGAGATAGGATGCCTGGGAGGCCAGGTAATACTCCAGGAGCAGTTCACCGTCGCCCAGCACCTCTTGCTGGGCCTCCGTCAGGGAGCAGGGGCGCGGATAACGCAGCTCGGCGTAGCGTGGGTCTGCCTCACGCAATTCGGCTTCCAGCAGGTCGAGTTGGTTTTCCAGGCGTGTGATCTCAGCCGCCAGGTGTGCCACGCTGTCGGCTGCGGCAGAGACCTCGGCAGCAGTCTGGCGTTGTTCCAGATCCGCGATGGCGCACAGCAACTCCGCCTCCCGCTCCTGGTAGCCGGCTTCGGCCCGGCAACGCAAGTCGACCTCGGCCTCGGCCAGCATGTCCAGAAAGGAGCGCGCTTTGGCGTTCTGGGCCACCATGAAGGCTTGCTTGTCCCAACCGCGCTCCGGCTCGTCCTGGTGCATCTCGTAGAGCAGATCCACCAGCTCACCGAACGATTTACCCGCCTGACTGAAGTAACCGCTTTGCACACCGGTCGAGCCGCCGCTGCGACGCCGCACGGTCATGATCACATCCACTGCCTCCTCGAGATATCCCAGGGCCTCCTCCCTCTCACCACGGGCGCGGGCGACCATGGCCCGGCCCAGGTAAGCCGACTCCATGATGTCGAAGTAGCCCGTGGTCTCGGCGATGCGGCTCGCCTCGGTCAAAGCCACAGCGGCCTCGTCCAGCCGCCCCTGGTCCAACAGGCCATGTCCCAGGAAGTGCAGGGCGAAGGCCTCTGCCAGAGGGAGGGCCTCCTGTCGCGCCAGAGCGACAGCTTCCTCCAGGGTGACCAGACCCTGGTCGAACTCCTTCAACTCGCAGTGGCTCTGCCCGATGCCCTGTAACAGTGTGGCCTCGGTGCGAACATCCCCTGCTGCGCGCACTGCCTCGAGAGATTCCTCGTAATACACGAGGGCTTCCCGGTGTCTGCCCTGATAGGCGAGGATCGAACCGAGGTTGACTTGGACCCACGCGCGCCGCTGCGGGTCGTCGACCAGCCGCAGCGTTTCCCGGTACAGCGTCGTGGCGTGCGTGAAGTCGCCCAGCAGGTAGTTCAGGCTGGCCAGATCAACGAGGCACCCGGCCTCCTCGTCGGTCGCGCCGGCCTGGCGAGCCAGTGCCAGGGCTTCCTGCAGCATCCCCATGGCCAATGTCAACTCACCCCGGAAGATGTGGATGGTGGCGATGTAGTGGCGGCTGCGCGCCTGGCCGCGCAGGCTCCCCGCCCGCTCGTAAGCGGCGAGGGCAGACAGGCGATGAGCCAACGCCTCGTCCAGATCCATGCGCAGCCGACTGATGACGGACAGGGCGATGGCGGCGTCGCCCTGCCAGAGCGGCGCGTCCAGACGGGTCGCCCCGTCCCAGGCTGCTTGCAGGTGTGAGATTGCTTCTTCCATCTGGCGGACCCGGACGTGGGCGCGCCCCAGGTTGAGGTGGGCGTAAACCAGGGCCAGAGGTTTGTGTTGCGCCTGCGCCAACTCCAGCACCGTGTTCAGCTGGGAGATGGCGGCCTGGGGCCGCCCCATCTGGATCGCCAGGACCGCTTGCTGCTCGGATGCCACCAGCACACCCAGGCTGTCACCCCGGCTCTCGAACCGCTCCCGGGCCACCGACCAGAGGGAATCTGCCGCGGTGTGATGCCGCGCCTGTCCGGCCAGCAAGGCGCGGCCGATCAGCTCTACAGGCGAGGTGGCGGGCCGTCCGGTGCGTTTCGCCACCCAGGTTCGCACCGAGTCCTCATGCTCCAACTCCAGCCAGCCCGTGACCAGCACGTACGCCGCACGCGCGTGGGCCGGTTCTTCTTGCTGCAACTCCCGCGCAGCCACGATCGCCTCACTGGTCCGTCCGCGCAGGCTAAGGATCCAGACTTTCTCGGCGGCATCAAGATCGGCCGCCTGGACCGGCCCGACGTTCAGGAGAGCCGCAATCAGAGCGGCCATGCCACAGCTGCTGCGAATTAAGATCTTGTCACGACCAGGCCTGGCGAAGGAGTATGGAGGGTGGAAGCCGGTCCGGCTCGACTGCGAGCCCGGAGAGGAACTGTTCTCTGCCAACGCTTCCGAGCGACGCCAGCCTGGCAGCATGTTCCCGCCTCCTGCTGGGGTATGGGTGGCGGGCTCGTCACGGCCCGCCAGGACAGTATGCAGGTAGAAACCAACCCCGGCAACCGGCCGTTCCGTGGCGGAGAGAAGGCCGAACATGGACAGTGTCCACGCCCCCGAAGCCTCCCTCGACGAGCTCTGCGCCCGTTCCCTCGCCGGAGACCACGCCGCCGAAACCGCTCTCTTCACATCCCTCCGTGTAAGGTTCGCAACCATCGCCAAACGTAGGGTGCACAGGGATCACCTGGAAGATGTCGTCCAGGACACCCTGCACATAGTCCTGGGGAAGTACCGACAGCGTCCCCTGACCACTGGAATCCTCGTTTGGAGTTTGACCGTGCTGCGCAACGTGATCGGCAATTACTATCAGGCCCGCCGACGCGAGATGGACCGTGTGGTTCAGGTCGAGGATCTGCAGAGCCTGGCTGGAGCCGCAACCTGGGATCCGGCCGACTGTCTGGAAGCAAGCGAGGTGACTGCTCATCTCGAGGCGGCCATCGCCACGCTGGCGAGCAAGTTTCCGCGCTGCGGAAAGATATTCGCAGGAATCCTGGCC
>CBDURX010000340.1:0-3843 GCA_965369485.1 uncultured bacterium
CTCCCCCAACCGTCGCTTGCTCTTCTTGGTCAGGATCTTCCTGAGTCCCTCGGCGTCGGACGGGTCGAGGCCGGCCAGGGCTACGGCGGTCTTGGATACGTCCTCCTGGTAGACCATGATGCCGTAGGTCTCATCCAGCAGTTCTGCCAGTACTGGATGCAGCGGTTGATACGGCTTGCCGTGCAGGCGGGCCACGTACTCGTCGATGAAGCTGTTGGCCGCGGGGCGGATGATGGACGAGTGGATGACCAGGTGCTCGTAGTCGCCCTTGCCTGTCTTCTGCTGCAGTTGCCGCATGGCGGGCGACTCGACGTAGAACACGCCGATACTGTCGCCCCGGCCCAGCAGGGCAACGGTCGCGGGATCGTCCAGAGGGTTGAGTTTCTCGTACCGCAGCTCCAGGCCGTACTGCTCGTTGATCGCCGCCAGGGCGTCGCGGATCACTGCCAGGGAGCGATTGCCGAGGATGTCGATCTTCACCAGGCCGGCCTCCTCGGCCTGATCCTTCTCCCACTGCACGATGGGCACGCCTTTGGCCGCACGCTGGCAAGGAGCATGATCGTGGATGCGTCCTGGCACCACCACCACGCCCCCGCAGTGAACCGACAGGTTGCGCGGCCTCCCCTCCAGGCGGCGTGCCATGCGGATGATCTCGGGCCACGGCTCGTCCAGCTGCACGCCGCGTAGCAAGGGGTGGGTGCGGATAAGGTCGTCGCTGTCTCCCTCGTGGTAGTACCACAGCGACTTCATGCGCTTGGTGAAGGCGCCGATCTCGCCGTCGGTCAGTCCGTAGACCTTGGCGATCTCGCGCAGTGATGCCCGCGCCCGGAAACAGACGTGGTTGGCTATCATGGCCGTCTGCTCGCCACCGTAGCGCTCGAAGATGTAGTCCAGGATCGCGTCGCGCTCGTCCCAGGCGAAGTCCACGTCGATGTCGGGCGGATCCTGGCGGTTGGGACTCAGGAAGCGCTCGAAGTAGAGGTTGTGACGGATGGGATCCACGTGGGTGATGTCCAGGAGGTAGCTGACGAGGGACGCCGCGGCGCTGCCGCGCCCGCAGGTCAGCGACGTGCGGGTGACGACGTCGGCCACGATGAGGAAGATGTCGGCGAACCGCTTGCGGCCGATCACGTCCAGCTCGTGCTGCAGGCGGGCCGTGACCCGGGCCAGAAGTTCCGGCGCCGCCTCGCCGTAGCGCCGGGCGATGCCTGCTTGGCACTTTTGTCGCAGCAGCTCGCAGGAGCTGAGGGCGTTTCTTACCTCGAAGGCCGGAAACAGAACCTGGGTGAAGGACCCGTCGTTGCGGCACTGCGCGGCGATGATAGCCGCGTTCTCCAATGCTTCGGGCGCGTAGGTGAAGAGACGGCGCATGTCCTCTTCTGGCTGCAGAGACCAGGCGGGCGGGGCCAGCCGGCTCCGATCCAGGTTCGCGAAGGTCGTGTTCTCGGCGATGGCCCGCAGCAGGCGGTGCAGCACGAACTGTTTGGGGTCGGTGTAGTGCGCGGCGGCGGTGGCCACGCATTTCAGACCCAACTTCCGGGCCAGGGTCATGAGCCGATAGTTACCTCGCGCCGGCAGCAGCTCGGCGTAGACGTTGTCTCGGCCGTGCAGACGGCGCAGCAGCCCCGTGTGGGTGGTCAGCACGAACAGGTCGCCGTTCTCCGCCGCGAGGGCATCGTCCAGGCGGAACTCCGGGTCCATGTGGCGCGCTGTGATCAGGCGACATATGGTGCGGTAGCCCTCCCAGTTGCGTGCCAGGAGGACGGCGCGGCGACCATCGGCCGCAGCCGGAGCGGTTCCCCGCGCGTCGTCTTCGATCAGCTCCACACCGATGATGGGGGCCACGCCGTGGGCCCGGGCCGCCTCCAGGAACCACAGCAAGCCATACAGCCCGTTGGTGTCGGTGACCGCCAGCCGGTCGTACCCCTGCTGCTTGGCCGCCACGACCAGCTCCTCCGGGAACGGCACCCCGCGCATCAAGGAGAAGCAGGTGTGGGTGTGCAGGTGCGTGAAGTCGGATGGGGGTGCGAAGGCGTGGCTGTTCGTCGAGATCATACCGGCCCCCGCGAGATGGATGTGGAGCCGAAGCGGGCGCGGATGCCGTCCATGGCTCGGGTGAGAGGATCTTCCCGGATCCCGCGCCCGCCCAAAGGGAACAGCTCCAGCTGGGTGGCGATCCGGTGCAGGTCCGAGAAAGCCACGGCGAGGTAACGCACCCGCACCCGGCGGTGTGCCACCCGAAAGAAGAGCCGGTAGGCGGTGTCGTACAGCGTGGCATCGTCATGGCCGTTTCCGGGGATGCTGGCGCTGCCGTCCAGTAAAAGGTTGTCCGTGTAGCCGACTTGCAAGGTGAGACTACGGGCGATGGCGCCCTTGCAGCGTAGCCGATAGCCACAGCGCTCGGTCAGGTTCCGCAGGCGGACCAGCAGTCGACCGCGGTCGTTGGTCTCCTCGTCCAGGATCTCCTCGGCGTGCAGCGTCGATTTCTGCTGTGGCGGCATGACCGGCCGAGGGTCGACACCGTGGGCGCGCTGGTGTAGCACGTGGCCGATGCGGCCGAAGGCCGCGGACAGGTGGATGACCGTGCAGGTGGCCAGTTGCCCGATGCACTTGAGGTTGAGATCCTCGAACAGCCGCGGCTCGGGGACCTTCTCCGTGCCGGGCAGCTTGCGCACGTGCCACGGTGAGAGGAACGGCTCCTCGCTGCCGGGCAGCACGTCCAGCAGGTCGGCCTGCACCAGGGAAGAGGCCACCTGGCTGACGGACTTGTTGATGGCGATGCCGATGCCGGCGGTCAAGCGGAGGCGCGAAGAGGTTTCCCGGAGGATCCGCTGGGCGGTGTCACGGGGCGATCCGTAGAGGCGACCGGTGCCGGTCATGTCCAGGAAGAAGCGTCCGTCGTGCGTCCATTCCGTCACCGGCGTGAACTGCCCCAGCAAGTGCTCGATGGCCCGGGTGGCGCGGCGGTAGAGCAACCGGTCGGGTTGCAGGACGACGGCGTTGGGGCAGAGGCGTTGCGCCGAGCCCAGCCGCATGCCGCTTACCACACCGGATCGGCGCGCCTCGCGTGAGGCGGCCTGGACCAGCCCGCGCGGGTTGCCCGGCGGTGCGATGATCACGGCCCGCGTGGCGAGGGAGCGGTCTCGCACCCTCTCGACCGTCACGGCGAAATCGGGTACCTCGCAATGGAAGACGATGCGCCGCATGGTTACAACTTCCGCAGCACGCCCACGACACGACCCAGGATCTGCGGCTCCGGATCGCCCGGCTTGTACACCAGCGGGTCCATGGCAGCGTTGGCCGGTTGCAGAACTACCGTATTTTCCCAGCGGCGCAGACGTTTGACGGTGGCCTCGTCTTCCACCAAGGCCACGACGATCTGGCCGTCCAGGGCGTCGTTGCACTTGGTGACGATGACCGTGTCGCTGTCCAGGATCCCCGCCTCGATCATGCTCTCGCCCTTGACCTTCAGGGCGAACAGCTCGCCCTCGCCGAAGAAGTCCGGGTCGATCTCGATGGTGTCACCCTGCAGCTCCACGGCCAGGTCCAGTGGACCGGCTGGGACATGACCCAGCAGCGGGATGCCGCGCCTCGGCACGGCGTCGGTCAGCTGGATGCCCCGCGACTTGCCGGGGGAGCGGCGGACAAATCCCTTCCTCTCCAACGCCTTGAGGTGGGCGAACATGGTGGACGACTTCAGGCTGAACAGCTGGCCCAGCTCGCGTACCGTGGGGGGCATGTCCTGCCGGTGGATGAAGTCGCGTATCGCCAGGAGGATCTTGCTCTGCATCAAGGTGAGCGTGTCCAGGTCTTGGCGATGGTTCATTCGGCCGCCTCCTTGTC
>CBDURX010000341.1:0-3840 GCA_965369485.1 uncultured bacterium
CAGCCTATGGAGAGAGCCCGGTCGCGCGATCTGGCCCCGTCTTGACCGGCTCTGTCTCCTTGCAGTATTACCATTCCCGTAATTTCGACAACACCGCCCTTACCTTCGATCAGCCTTTGCTCAGGTTCAACGTCAAGGTTCTGGATCTCTTCAGTCCAGGCCACACCTTCCAGGCCAAGGGGTATCTGCGCTACGACCGGCGGGGGAGCCGTTACTCGGTCACCGTTCCCCAGGAGGAGTGGCGGAATCGGGTCCACCGCATCTCCTACAGCTACGTCGATGAGAGGGCCACCTACAACTACAGCGTGGGCAGGGTCAGCTCGCGGGTCGTCACCGGAGTCGGCTATATAGACGGATTCATGGTGGATGGTCGCGTTGCCGGCTCGACCAGGATCGGTCTCTTTGCCGGTTCGGAGCCGGAATGGCGTACTAGCGAACCCCGCTTTTCCATGCACAAGTACGGTCTCTACCTCAGGCACTCCCGGGGACAGCCGGGTGTGCGCCGCTTCGAACTGTCGTTAGCGGCCGTGGGCCTGTACGACCGGTCCGAGGTCAACCGCGAGTACCTCTATCTCAGTACGCTGTACCGGACCGGTCCTCGGATGGATCTCTACCTCAGCACGGAGGTAGATTACAACAGGTCCTGGCGGCGGGAACGCAGCGGGAAGACGTGGTCCTTGACCAACATCTACCTGAGTGGTCAGTACCGCATGACCGACCAGGTTACCACCAGCCTCAGTTACGACAACCGCCGCAACTTCTGATCCTATCACAACCGTTCTCTCCCGGACAGCCTGTTCGACGACTCCACTCGTCAAGGAGCCAGACTCAATGCCCGGTGGCAGGCAGGTAACCACTGGAGCCTGCATGCCCACGGTGGATACCGCCACCTCGTAGCCTATGCCGGGGACACCTGGTCCTATGGGTTCAGACTGGCCAACTACAACGGCCTACACCGCGGATTATTGGTTTCCCTCCGCGCGTCCGGTTTCACAGGACCTCTCCTCAAAGGTCACAATCCTTCCTTGCGTCTGAGCCAGGCGTGGGGGAAGGGGCATCGGGCCTTCGCCGGCGCCGGCCTGTACGCTTACGAGTCGAATGCGATCACCACGCCGCGTCACAACTACTGGGTGCGTGCAGGGGCGGAGGTTTCCCTGACCACGAAGCTGTTCTGTTCTGGAGAGTACGAGTATGATTGGGGTGATGATACCTTGGGTCACCGCATCCTGGCCGAAATCGGTTACCGGTTCTAGTCAGGATTAATAATCCGGGCTAGCCTGGGACGATACGGGTAAAAGTGGGAAGGACGAGGGGGAAGATCACCTTGGAATCGCTCTTGATCTGGTTGCTGGCCATCTTGCTGGGGCTCGTCCTTTTCATCCCCTACTTCATAAAATTCCGTCGTGCTCAGCAGCAGGAAGTCGCCCGTCACGTCGAGGCGGTATCTCTGGGCATGGACCGTCCTTCGGGGCAGTATCCCATCATCGACGTCGACACCTGCATCGGTTGCGGCGGTTGCGTGACGGCTTGTCCGGAAAGTGATGTGCTGGGAATCGTGCACGGCAAGGCGACGGTGGTCAACGGGGCCCGGTGTATCGGTCACGCCAAGTGCGCCGAACAGTGCCCGGTGGAAGCTATCCAGATTGGGCTGGGGGATATCCGGGAGCGGGACGACATCCCCCGCTTGAGCGATACGAACGAGTCGACGGTGGCCGGTGTGTACGTCGCGGGCGAGCTGAGCGGGTTCGCCCTGATCAGCAATGCCATCAAGCAGGGGCTTAAAGTCATTCAGGCCATCGCTGCCGACCCCGCTCGCTCCTCCGATCCAGAACTGCGCGACGTCATCGTGGTGGGGGCGGGGCCTTGTGGCTTGACCGCCGCCCTGGTCGCCCAGGAGCAACACCTCTCCTGTATGGTGCTGGAACAGGAAGAGGCCGGCGGCACCATCCTGCAGTATCCCCGTCGCAAGCTGGTCCTGGTGCAACCGGTGTCCATCCCTCTGTACGGTGAATTGGCTGCCGCGGAATACACCAAGGAAGAGCTGCTGGAGATCTGGGATAATATTATCGATCGCTTCCAGCTGGACATCCGCCGGGGACAGAGGATCACCGGTGTCACCGGTGAGAGGGGAGAGTTCCTTGTCCAGACAACCAGCGGTCAGTACAGGGCACGCAACGTGGTATTGGCCCTGGGGCGGCGCGGGACACCACGGAAACTGGGTGTACCAGGAGAAGATCTGTCCAAGGTGATGTACAAGCTCATCGACGCGGAAACGTACCGGAACAAAGATCTACTGGTAATCGGCGGTGGTGACAGTGCCGTGGAGGCGGCCATTGCCCTGTCCCGTCAACCCGGCAACAAGGTGACACTTTCCTACCGTAAGCCGAAGCTATTTCGGATCAAGAAGAAGAACGAGGAGCGTCTGCAGCCGCTGCTGGCCGAGGGTAGGGTGCGATTCCTTGGGAATTCCCAGTTGACCGAAATCAGCGCCGATTCCGTGGAGTTGACGGTGGCTGGGGAGAGGCAGGTGGTAAAGAATGCGTATGTATTCGTATTTGCCGGCGGGGTCCCTCCGTTCGGGTTGCTCAAGGAAATCGGAGTCGCCTTCGGCAAGGAATCGCACGATGTAAAATCCTAATCCACACAGCTCGCTGTGCCGCGGCTTTCCCTGGCCCACCTCGGTCGGCGGTGTCATAATCCTGGACACGCCGGTTCTCCAGATCGGATCCTCATCTGAGACGAGCGAAGGTGCCATGCAGGTTCCTCTTCTCTATCGCTTCTCCCGACTGCTGGTGCGCACTGCCCTGGGCATCTATTTCAAGAAGCTCGAGGTCTCAGGCGCCCAGCACATCCCCGCGACGGGTCCTGTCATCCTCGCCTCGAACCACCCGCACTCCATCACCGACGCCTTGATCCTCGGCGTGGGTTCCGGTAACCGGATGGTGCACTATGTGGCCCACAGCGGACTGTTTCGTAACCGCCTGAAAGCCTGGTTCCTGCGTAACTGCGGGGTCATCCCCGTCTACCGGCCGCAGGATATCCAGAATGCGGCGGACCGTAATATCGCCATGTTCACAGCTTGCCGGCGGGTACTGCGGGAAGGCGGCGCCATCGGCATCTTTCCCGAAGGGACCAGCGAGGAGGAGCGCCGGATCCACAAGCTGAAGACAGGCTGTGCGCGCATCGCGCTGGAGAGCGAGGAGGAGGCTTGCTGGCAGCTGGGGGTGAAGATCGTACCTGTAGGTTTGAACTTCGAGAGTCGGCAGCGTTTCCGCAGCAGGGTGTTGCTGAGCTTCGGCGTGCCCCTCACTGCGGTCGATTACCGCGACGCGTACGAAGAGGAGCCTTACGAGGCGGCTCATCGTCTCACCGCCACTCTACAGGAGGCGATCCGCCGCCGCGTCGTGAACATCTCCCATGCCGATTTCACCGAGTTGGTGCGCGACATGGAGGCGATCTACAAGGCGGAACTGCTGGTCAGGGAAGGTCTCGCCATCCCGGGCGGTACGCGGTTCAAGAAGGGCCAGATGATTTCCCGGGAGATTGGCCGGGCCCTCGATTACTTCCACCGCGTGAGTCCCGAAGTCATCTGGCGCATCGCCGGGCTCCTGAGAGAGTACCGCCGCAAGCTGGAACGGTTATCTCTGGAGGACGCCATGCTGCGTCAGCAGCAGGAGCACACCGTGCGCGGAGAAACTGCGCGGCTGCTGGTGTGGACTATCGTCGAATTGCCCCTGGCGCTGTACGGCTGCCTGGTGAACTACGTGCCCTACAAGGTCACTGGCTGGCTGGCCGGCCGTCTGGCCGCCGACAGCACCAAGGTCCACTTCGTCCAGATGT
>CBDURX010000342.1:0-3836 GCA_965369485.1 uncultured bacterium
CAAGGTGATGGACTCGTCCAGCTCTGAATTACCACTCATGGCGCCGCCGGGCGGCAGCACGACACTCGGACTGGGGTCGTCGCTGGTCCAGCCGAGATTCGGGTAAGGCGGCACATCCACCGGATTCCAGTGCTGGTCGGTGGCATACACATCGACGCTGTTGAACGGGTTGCCGGAGATCTGTGGTTGAGGAGTGCCGTCCTTGCCGGGACTGACACCGGGCGTGAGACTCTCGCCTGGCAGCAACAGGACTACAATGGCCAGCGGCCCCGGCCGCAACGGCGAGATGACCGCGGTGCCGTCCGCCGGCGTCCCCTGCCCCGGATAGGTGACAGTGTTGGTGACCGTCAGCGTGTTCTCGCGGGTTACCGGGTCGGTACCCCAGAAGGTCACTGGCAGGGTTACCGCGCCCAGGTTGAAGGCCGTGCCGGCCACGGTCATGGTCGGCCCGATATCGAAATCACCCACCAGGGCGTCTAGAACCACGTCGTCGCGGAAGTTGAGCACGACCTCGCTATCGCTGTCCAAGGCCGTGATCGTCATGGTGATGGGTGTGTCGACGAACTTGTCGCCGCCGGGCACGTCGATCACGAAGCGGTCGACGTAATCGTAGCAGTCGATCAGTATTTCCCCGTGGGGTACGGAACCGTCGTCCGCGTCACGCACACGGAGACGGACTGGCTCCCCCGAGGCCAGGAACTGACAGTTGTCGAACTGTCGCTCACCGTTTTGCAAATAGGCACTCGGCGGCAAGTTGGCGGGGACGTCGGGCGTGTACAGCTCGGCGTTGATGAAGTCCGCCGTAACATCCGTGCTGCCATCGGCGTTGACCGCCCTGACCCGCACGCTGAAATCGACATCTACGGTGACGGCGGGGCGACCGTTGACGATGTGGGGATTCACCACCTCGATTTCGAGGTGATCGAAAGCCTGGGCGAGACCCGGTCCTCCGAGGATCGAGACGAGAATGCCGGCGCATGCGATGAGAAAGTGTTGTTTCAGCATGAGGTTCCGGAACCTTGTTGTATGGCCGACGCTGTTCACACCACCCGGGACTACCCCCCGCAAGGGGTATCGCTAGCGAGTCCCGCAGGTGCTGACTCGAATTGCACGTCGCGGCTACGCATAACGCATACCGCGTGACTAAACCGCCCCGCCCTTCCTCATGAAGGCGCTCTGTTACTGGTAGGGGCTCATGAAGCTGTCTGCGGGCGGATTCCTGCAAAACAGGTGGAGGGGACTTTGCATGGATATAGCCACGACACCATGACTTACATCGGTATCACTCCACCTCGCACTGTTCAGTTAAATAGACCCGGCAGGCGGTGTTGAGAGGCCAATGCAAGACAAGAAAATCCGCGGTAGATGGTGGCTGGAGAACCGGGTGTGCGGCATCACCCGCGAGGTCGATCTTGCTTTCGGCAAATGGGGGGAACGCACGTATTGCAAAATAGGAATACCAAGTCACACAACTGATAAGGAGCGCTCAAGGAGGGTTGGGGAGGGAGGCGTACCCGGTGCGGTACGTTGACCGAGCAGATCCGAGAACGCGTGTCCAGACAAGCATTTGACCTGCCGCAGTAGGACCTTCATGAATAGTGCGGGTCAAGACCAGACGTGAAACTCGACCGCCGTCATGGGTCGGTCCAGACTTCTGTAGACCCGCTTGGCGGCCCGCCGCAGGTGCTGCATGTTCACAGGCTCCTGCTGCTCGGCAGCCAGAGAGGCCGCGTGCAGAGCAATGTCGCGGATGGGTCCGCCCGCCAGTTCCAGGCGAGCCAGCTTGGGGAAGTCCAAGCCCTTGGTCTGGGCCTGGGAGGGGAAAACACGTCGCCAGATCTGTTCGCGTTGGGCCGCGTTCGGGAAAGGGAAGGAGAGGACGAAACTCAGCCGTCGCATGAAGGACTCGGGAAGGGCACGCGCCGAACTAGCCACCAGAATAGTCAGGCCGCGGTACGATTCCATGTGGAGAAGGAGGGAGTTGATGACGGCATGTGTGTGGCAAGTGGGATCGTCCAGTACCTTCTCACCCAAGGTTTCGTCCGGGATGACTTCGCTGCCACTCAAGAAGAGTCCGTCGGCGCGGTCGAACAGCAGGACGGCCTCATCCTCTTCCGCCGCCTGAAAGAGGTGGTGCAGGTTGTGCTCTGTCCTTGTGATGTGATCGAGGAATACCTGAGAGAGATCAACCCGGTACAGGAAATGCCGCAGGTCGCTGGCCACGACCTCGGCCGCCAGGCTCTTGCCGGTACCGTTCGGGCCGGCGAAGAGAGCACTGATCCCCTTGTGAACCGTCTGCTTGACGTCGGACCCGCCCTCGCCACTGATCGGGAGGCCATGGCGCGTGTGCACGACGATCTCCCGCAGGATCAGCATTCGCTCTTCGGGCAGGATCAGGTCCTCCCACGCGGCCGCCGGTTGGACGCGCCGAGCGAGCCCCTTCAGATCCAAACGGTCGGTGAGTGATTGACCAAACAGAGGTGAGGACGTTTTCTTCCGCTCAGATCCCAAGCCGCAGCCTCCTCCGCGGGTCCAGACCCGCTCACACAAGATCGCTGCCGTGATGGCGTTTCGCCATACGGGCTGCCGGGCACGGTGCGGCCTGTCGTGTCAGTTCTCGCCGGTAAAACCTTGGTCGAACCGACCGTCCCTGTGCTAATCTTTCGGCGCTATGCAGCGTGCCATACCGAAACCGCATGTCATGACCGGCCTCGATTTGATCCAGCAAGACGACTTCGCGGTCCTGGCTGGTCAACGGGTGGGGCTACTGGTCCACCCGGCCTCGATGGACCGAAATCTCCGCCATACGGCGCAAATCTGCCACGCCACCGCGCGTGTGGATCTCAGCTGCCTGTTCGGCCCGCAGCACGGTCTACATGGAGAGACACAGGACAACATGGTCGAGTGGGAGGGATTCTCCCACCCGGCGACCGGTCTGCCTGTCCATTCTCTCTACGGCGCCACCCGGAAGCCGACGCCGGATATGCTCCAAGGGATCGACACCTTGGTCGTCGACCTGCAAGATGTGGGATCCCGCTACTACACCTTCATCTGGACCTTGTTGCTTTGCCTCGAGGCGTGTGCCGAGACCGGCAAGCGCGTTGTGGTTCTGGACCGGCCCAATCCCCTGGGCGGTGTCCAGCGCGAGGGGAACGTCCTGGACAGAGAATTCCCTTCTTTCGTGGGCCTGGCGCCCCTTCCCATGCGGCACGGCTTGACGATGGGAGAGCTGGCCGTCTGGTTCCGCAGCTTCTTCGGTCTGGACGTCTCTCTCGAGGTCGTCTGGTTACGAGGCTGGCAACGCTCCCTGTGGTTCGACGAGACCGGCCTGCCCTGGGTGATGCCTTCGCCCAACATGCCTACTCTGCAGACTGCCTGGGTCTATCCCGGCTTCTGCCTGCTGGAGGGCACCGAGCTTTCCGAAGGGCGCGGCACGACCCGCCCGTTCGAGATCTTCGGCGCGCCGTATATCGATCCGGAGCGGCTGGTCGCCAGGCTCGGCGCCTGGAACCTGCCCGGCGTCGTATTCCGCCCCTTGCACTTCGAACCCACCTTCCAGAAGCACGCCGGTCATATCTGTGGCGGCGCTCAGCTGCACGTGACCGACCGCGAGTCGTTCCGACCGGTGCTGACGGCGGTGGCTGTTTTGTGCGGTGTGTGCGAGCTGTGGCCCGCGGAATTCCGGTGGCAGCAGCCGCCCTATGAATATGAACAGGAGAAGCTGCCCATCGACATCCTGGCCGGTGGATCCGGGCTCCGTCACAGCGTGGAAGCGGAGCGCTCCCCCTGGGAGATCGTGGCGGAATGGGCTGAGGAGCTGACTGCATTCGCCGAGG
>CBDURX010000343.1:0-3833 GCA_965369485.1 uncultured bacterium
TTGGCGATTTTACCCGGACCGATGATGTCGGACAAGGCATCGTAGAGAGGCCGCAGATAGGGATCGATCTTTTCCTGCAGATCGCCGGGAAGAAATCCGAGTTGCTCACCCGCCTCGATGGCCGGTCTCACCAGAATGATGCGGTCCACCAGGCGTCGCTTCAGGTAGTCCATGGCCATGACGACCGCGAGGTAGGTCTTGCCGGTGCCAGCGGGACCGACGGCGAACACGATGTCGTTGTTGCGGATCGCCTCCACATAACTCGACTGTCCCGGCGATCGCGCCTTGACGGCCCGGCGCGAATCGGTGGCAAAGAAGAGAGTTTCCCCCGCCGCGGAGTCGTCCGTGGTGGGAATCGCACCCTCGGCGAACCGGCTCCAGAGATATGAAAGCGTGATCCGGTCGACCTGCTGGCCGCGGCGCACGTGTTCGATGAGGGCTGCCACCATCTGGCGCAGTATCTCCACCTGGTCCCGCGATCCGCGCAGGACCATGGTTTCGCCGCGTACCGTGATACCGCCGTCCAGTTTCTCTTCCAGGAAACGCAGGTTGGTGTCGGCCGTACCCAACAAGGCAGGCTGATCGACCCCGTCCAGGGACAATACCACCTCACTGAGACGCTCGTCAGTCGTGGCTAGCTCCTTTGCTGTCGTTTTCCTCGCCCGTCGCCACGACGCGTAGACCCAGTTCCTCGAGCTGCGCTTGGGTGATGAGGCCGGGCGCGCCGTCCAAAGGCGAATTGGCGAGGTGCGTCTTGGGAAACGCGATCACCTCGCGCAGGGAGTGGCCACCCGTCATCAGCATGACGATGCGATCCAACCCGAGAGCGATGCCACCGTGGGGAGGCGCCCCAAATCCGAGGGCCTCGAGGAAGAAACCGAACTTGGACTGGTATTCGGCCTCGGACAGGCCACAGACCTTGAAAACCTGTTCCTGGATCTGGCGGCGGTGGATACGGATACTGCCCGAACCCAGTTCCACACCGTTGCAAACCAGATCGTAAAGCTGGGCCCGGACGGCTCCGGGATCACTCTCCAGCAGGGGAAGATCCTGCTGGCGCGGCATGGTGAACATGTGGTGCGAGGCCGTCCACCCTCCTGTCTCCCCGTCCCGTGCGAAGAGCGGAAAGGTGTGGACCCACGCGAAAGCCCAGCGACCCGGAGGGATCCAGTTTTCCCGCCGGGCGATTTCCAGACGCAACGCACCCAGGGCGGCGACGACCACGTCGTATGCGCCGGCGGCAAACAGCAGCAGGTCACCCTCCTGACAACCGAGACGTTGTGTGAGTGCAGCCTGGAAATCGGCGGTGAGGAACTTGGCGATGCCGGTTTCCATGCCGTCACAGCCAATCTTGACCCTCGCCAGGCCCTGCGCTCCGTGCTCCTTGGCATACTCCTCGAGCTCGTCCACCTGCTTGCGGCTCCAAGAGGCGAGGCGAGGCGCACGCAAGCAGTGGACACTGCCCCCCGTCTCGTGCGCCTTCTCGAACACGCCGAAACCACAACCGTCCACGATATCATGCAAATCGTGGATGGGACAACCGAAGCGGAGATCGGGCTTGTCTGATCCGTACAACCCCATCGCCTCGCCGTAAGCGATGCGGGGAAAGGGGGTTTCGATCTCGATGCCAGCCGCCTCGGCGAAGATGGTGGCCATCAACTCCTCGGTGAGAGAGAATATATCCGACTCGCTGACGAAGCTCATCTCCAAATCGATCTGCGTGTGTTCGGGCTGGCGGTCCTTGCGCAAATCCTCGTCCCGCAGGCAACGCGCCAGCTGGAAATAGCGGTCCACGCTTGCTACCATGAGAATCTGCTTGTACAGCTGGGGCGACTGGGGTAAGGCGTAGAAATGACCGCGGTGGATACGACTCGGGACCACATAATCCCGCGCTCCTTCGGGGGTCGTCTTGATCAGCAGCGGCGTCTCGACCTCCAGAAAATCGTGATCCGAGAGAAAACGGCGCGCGGCCTGGGCTGCACGGTGACGGACTTGTAGATTATTGGCCATGTCCGAATGCCGCAAATGGATGTAACGGTACTTCAGCCGTAATTCCTCAGTGGCGTTGGCAGCCTGGTCGAGCTGAAACGGCAAAGGTTCGCAGAGGTTCAAGATCTCCAGCGACTCGACGACGATCTCCACACAGCCGGTCGGCAGGTCGGGATTGACCATCCCCTCCGGACGCGGACGCACCTGGCCGGTGACCGCCAGGACGGATTCCAGCTTGACCCCCTAGGCCGTGTTCAGTGGCTCTCCCGACTCGCAGACGACCTGAACCAGACCCCACCGGTCCCTGAGGTCGATGAAGGCGACACCACCCAAATCGCGGATGCGGGCCGCCCACCCTGTCAAGCGCACACTCTGACCGACCAGGCTCTCGGTAACCTGGCCGCAATAGTGTGTACGCATACTCATGCCGATTCCTCCGGCTGCCACGTACCGAGAACCTCCCTCACTGCTGTTAAAACTTCGCTCTTGATCACCGGGAGCTGCAATCCCGTTTCTAGGTTCTTGAGCTGGAATATGTCCTGACTGATCTCGTCCTCGCCCACGATGAGCAAGACTCGGGCTCCACGCAGATCGGCAGACTTGACCTGGGCCTTCAGGGAACGCCCAGTGGTGTCGACCTCGACCCGGCAGACGCCTCGTAAAAGATCGGCATGCCGGAGCGCGTACAGCCCGGCCGCATGACCCAGGCAGGCGATGTAGACGTCCACCACCGCCTGGCGGCTACGTTGAGGATCGATCTCGTCCGTGTAAAGGTGGCGGATTGTCCTCTCGATGCCCATGGAAAAGCCGGCGGCTGGCGTGGGTGGTCCCCCGCATTGCTCCACGAGCCTGTCGTAGCGTCCACCTCCGCACAACGAACTTTGCTTGCGACCGATCGCGGCCGTGATCTCGAAAGTCGTCCGCGTGTAATAATCCAATCCGCGCACCAAGGTGGAATCCTCCACGTAGGGTACGCCCAACTCGTCCAGAGCAGCGCAGACCTCTTGGTGGTGGACACGATTCGCCTCTGACAGGGATGCCAGGATCGGGGGATATTCGGCCAGCAACGCCTGGCAGCTCTCGACCTTGCAGTCGAACAACCGCAGGGCGTTGGTATCCATCCTGCGCTGGCAGGTGGCACAGAATGCGTCCCGCTGGGCGCGAGCCCAGGCGGACAACTCACGGACGTAAGCAGGTCGGTCGTCCTGGTTGCCGATGTTGTTCAGCCGCACCGTCAGCTCCTCGGCGTCCACCGCCTCGAACAACGCCATGGCCGTGCGGATGATCTCGGCGTCGAGCAGGGGACTGTCCGAGCCGAGGGCTTCGACCCCAACCTGGTGGAACTGCCGGAAGCGTCCGGCCTGCGGTCGATCGTGCCGGAACATGGGGCCAATGTAGTAGAATTTCAAAGTGCCGGGCTGGCGCGTCAAGCCGTTTTCCAGGTAAGCCCGCACCACCGAGGCCGTGGCCTCGGGCCGGAGGGTCAAGCTCTCGTTGCCCTTGGTGCGAAAGGTGTACATCTCCTTGTCGACGATGTCCGTATCCACTCCCACCGAGCGTTGGAACAGCTCTGTGGGTTCGATGATCGGTGTGCGGATTTCGCCGAAGCCGTACCGCTCCAGGACCTCTCGCCAACGGTCCTCACACCAGCGCCACCGCTCTACCTCCTGCAGCATGATGTCCCGCGTCCCTTTAAGGCGGCGGTACTTGAGATGCATGACTTTCCCTCGGACTCGGTGTACTGGTGCCGTGGCAGCGCCGTCATGACGAACACGCCAACAATCTGCCCTTATTGCCACCGCGGGGCCAGCAGCGATCAAACCGGCGCCGGATCTGGGAGAAGT
>CBDURX010000344.1:0-3829 GCA_965369485.1 uncultured bacterium
GGAATTCCCTTACGATCTCATCGAGATCAAGGACTTGCTACTGCGCACCATTGTTGGCATCAAGCCAGAGGAGCGAGTCAAGAAGCAGGATGTGCTTCTGAACATCTCCCTGTTGACCGACGTCCGTCCCGCTGCTGCCAGCGACGACATCGAAGATGCGGTCAACTACCGCAGCGTAGCCAAGCAAGTCATCGCGCTAGTGGAAGATTCGGACTTCCATACACTGGAGAAACTCGCGAGCGAGGTGGCTCGCCTTGTCGTCACTCGGTTCGCCGTGGCCGAGGCGACCGTTTCCATAGAGAAACCGGGTGCCTTGCGCTTCGCCCGCTCCGTCGGGATCACCGTGGTTCGCCGGCCGGATGATTTTCGGACGTGAGAAACCGTGTCTATCTCTCCCTCGGCTCCAACATCTCGAAGGAGCTCAATTTGCCCTTGGCCGGGGCAATGCTGGCTGAGACTGGTAGGTTAATTGCCGTGTCCGCCGCCTACGAGACCGCAGCGGTGGGCGGCGAGGACTACCCGGGTTTCCTGAACGCAGCGGTCGCTCTGGACACGGATCTCGGCCCCGGGGAGTTCAAGGCGCAGGTGATCGGCCCTATCGAGGCACAGCTCGGTCGCGTACGGGATCCGGAGGACAGGAACGCGCCGCGGACCATAGACATCGACATCGTGCTCTGGAACGACGAGGTCCTCGACGGTAACGGAGTGGTGGTACCCGATCCTGATCTCCTCCACCTCGCACACCTTGCCGTGCCTCTGGCGGAGATCGCGCCGGACCTTGTCCACCCGCTCAGCGGGGAGAAATTGGCCACCATTGCCGGCCGATTGGTCGCCGCGGGTCAGATTGTCACCGCGCGAGGGGATGTCGTACTTGACATGAGTTGACCTGGGTTGAACCGCGTAAAGGAGGGTGATCTCTTGGCCCGGCTTAAGAAGAAGCTCATCGTTGTGGGCGACCGGCTCCTGGTCCGATCCGAAGCCGGTGAGGAACGCACGCGTACTGGCCTGTACCTACCGCAAACCGCAGTATCCGCCCGGTTGGCACAGGGCGGATGGGTCGTCTCCGTCGGTCCGGGATTGCCCATCCCGGATCCCCTGGAGGTCTCAGAAGAACCGTGGCAGAAGCACTCGCAGGAGCCTCGGTACCTGCCCTTGCAGGCACAGGAGGGTGACTTTGTTCTCTTTCTGAGAAAAGCCGCCGTCGAGATCACTTTCGAGAAGCAGAATTACCTCATCGTGCCCAACTCGGCCGTGTTGGTCCTGGTGCGGGAAGACTGGGAGGAAGACGTAACGGAGGTCGAGAAATGGGAGGAGGAGGAGGTTGAGGATGGCAGTGCGGAAACGGCTGGGGACGATGCCGAGGAATAATCCGGGTTAAGATTCGTGAGTGATGCAGGTCGAGCTAGTAATCCAGCTCAGGGAAAATGGTAGGGGATGGACAGCTCTTCCACGATGGTTCCGTTGACCCAGATCCGGTAGTCGTACGGGTTCGGATAGAACCCGTTATCCATGATCAGCTCTACCCGCCCGAACTCGAAGTCCCGCGCGTAGGACCCACCGTCGATCACCGTCGGACCCAGAGGGTCGCCGAGGTTGATGTCGTTCTCGGTCCAGCCGTAGGTGTGGGAGCCGTGGCTGTTCCATGAAGAATAGCAGTCGGTCAGCAGGGCCACCGCCCGGTAGGAGTCTCCGAGGTCCAGATGGGTGAGCACAGCATTGTGGTCCATGTAGTAATTCCGGCCAATATGGGCTAGCAGGACGAACGGCCCGCCGTTCTGGCTCCGTGGCCAGTTTCGAGTGCGAAAGAGGTTGTATTCGTACCCGGGATCGAGGGCGGTGGTCATGTCCGGGTCGGGGAAGAAGAGCGTGGGAAACAGCTCGTAGTAAACGCCGTCGGACAGGGCGGCGAAGGTGGAGTCGCCATAGGTCCGCTGACCATTGAAGAACTGAATGAAATCTTCGCCCAGGGAATCCCGCACGGCGGTGACTATGGCGATTTGAGCGTCCCGCCAGGCCTGCAACTCGTCCGGGTCGGAGGCGTGCGGAATACCATCTCCATCCAGGTCTGGATCTCCCTCGACATCCACGCCAGGGGCGATCCAGATCTGATTGTTGAAGTAATCCCAGAAAATTCCGTCGAACTTGTTCTGGGACGAACGATGAAACTCCGCGATGGTGCTGACTATGGCCTCACGGCAGCCAGGTTCAAGAATGTTGATGACGACCCGCCCCGGCCAATCCTGCAGAGTGTCTCCTGTGGTCGTATAGGACCAGTAGGGGTAAGTACGTTCCCACCAGGTGTGTCCGAAAGGGTAAGTGTTGGGGTTTTCCCACGAGATCGCGCTGTTTTTGGCATGTACATACCCCAGTATAACACAGTTTGGGTTCAAGGCTTTGATCTGGCCGATGACGTTTAGGGATTCCGGCTCGGCGAGGCCCCAGATGAAGTTGGCCGTCAGCACGACAAAGTCGCCGCGGGAGAGGCGTTCGATGTGCGTGTAATCGCTCCAATCGTGGCTTGGCCAGTCAAAGATACCGTAGTTGGCGGGTGAATGTGTCTGGTGGTTGATGTCCAAATCGCTGGCGTTAACCCGGATCCGGCAATTCGTCCACTCGAATCCGGGGTCGTCGAGACCGAACTCCCAGGTAATGTGCTTGCCACTGCCGGAGGTGACGCCCGATCCCACCTCTCCGCTGAGGGTGCGGCACGGCACGTGCCATGTGGCGCCACCGTCGTTGGATACGTTTACACTGATCCGGACCTCGTCGGCGTCGGCGTCGAACACGTCATAGGTGATATCAACTATGGCGCTGCCGTCGGCGCGCTGCGTGAATTGGACGTTGCTGACCACAGGATCGACCGCGAGAGCGGAGCCGCCGCCCGCCCCGAGGACTGCCAGGCAAACGACCGCGATGTAGCTTGCCACCAATCGGAGTTCAGCGTGCGGCCGTGTCATGGCACCATCACCACCTTGTAGACCAGGCTTTCATTTTTCTGCAGACCCGCGTAGGTCAGCCGGACGAGGTAAACCCCGCCAGCGGTCCGGTGGCCGACGTCATCGAGACCGTCCCAGGTGACCGTGTGCCTGCCCACGGACCAGGAGCCGTGGGCCCGCCGGCGCACGCGCCGCCCCAGCAGATCGTAGACCGCCAGGTCGATCTCACCGGTCGCGGGCAAGTCGAAGGCGATGTCGGTACTCGGGTTGAACGGGTTGGGTCGCGCCGGTCCCAAGGCTAGTTCAGCTGGTGTTGGTGGATCGGACGAGACATTGGTTGTGGACAGGACAAGGGTGAAGTCGGGGGTGATTACCACGGTCATGTTTTGCCAGAGGTCGTACGCCACGACCTCGAGATGGCAGTCGGACGAGATGGTGTCGGGTACGGTCCACAGCCACTCGTAATGCTCGTCCCCATAAGTGAACGGAAAGCTTTCGTAAGCACTCCCGTCGATAAATACTGTGGCAAAGTGATCATCGGGATCCTGTCCCGGATATGTCTCGGATACCGTCCACTGGAAGGTGACCGTGCTCCCGCCGCTGAAGATCTCCTGCTCGGTGGGGTAAAGGATGTCAACCGTGGGACTGCGGGAGTCGAGGAGCCCGCTGGAACTCTGGCCCCGGCCAAGGCCGGCCGCCGCCGGCGCTACCGCGAGGACGATGAGTAACGCGACCGTCGTCATCAGGATTGTGGTCGTTCGCCACATGCTAACGCGCCTCCCATCTTCGCGCCCCATTCCATCGTACATCTTGTGGATTGAAGATCGAGCCTGTCCATGCAACCCACATTCTTGATGGTGAGATATCGGAGTTCAATCCGGAAAAGAATGACC
>CBDURX010000345.1:0-3826 GCA_965369485.1 uncultured bacterium
ACCGATCGGTGAAATTAGAAGCTTCACCGAAAAAGATGTCAACGCAAAATCGATATTTTTTATGAAGCGACTGGTAAATTTTTTACCAGCTCGTTGTGGGTCGAAAATGACCTCTGAAGATCTCGGACAGCGTTGGGCATCAAGTAAAAGTCACTCGAGTGTCTCTGGGGTCTTGCCGCTGCGTCCTCGCGGGCTCGCGTCGATGACTGCTGCCAGCCTCGTATTTCGTGTACATCCCTTCTGCCCCACGGGCCGCGAAGTCTGTTATAATCCCCCTGTGTCAAGAACAACTGAATTCAGAAGACGGGGGGCTCCCATGTACTCGCTCGTTCGGCAACCGTTGAGAATCGCACTGGTCGTCGGCCTGGTGGCTGTCTTTGCCTCTGCCATAGCAGTGGCCGCGCCGGAACAACACACCATGGTCCGCTACTGGATCGATACGCCCGCGGACCAGGCTTTCATCGACCAGAACCATCCCCAGCTGGACAGCGCCACCGGCAGGCGCGGCGAGTACTACGACATCGTGGTGCCCCGGTCCGAGGTAGCGGACATGCTGAGCCGGGGCGGCCGGGTCGAGGTTTTACAGGAGGATCTGGAAGAGTTCTACGCCGCCCGCCTGGGTAGCCGGGAAGGCTTCGGCGCCTACCACACCTACAGCGAGGCCGTGGCCTGGATGGACGATCTGCATGCCCAGTACCCCCAGGTGATCAGCGCTCGTTGGTCCATCGGCCAGGGCCACCTGGGGAACGACATCTGGTGCTTCCGCGTCTCGGACAATCCGGAAACCGACGAGGAAGGCGAAACCGAGGTTCTCTTCGACGCCTTGCACCACGCCCGCGAGGTCATGTCCTCGGAGATGGTGATGATGCTGGCTGAGCACCTGGGACAGCATTACGCCGCGGGCACGCCCGAGATCGTCACGCTGCTGGACGCGAATGAGATCTACATGGTCCCCATGGTCAACCCCGACGGCTTTCTCTACAACGAGCAGACCAATCCCAACGGTGGCGGCATGTGGCGCAAGAACCGCCGCAACAACGGCGACGGCACCTGGGGCGTCGATCCCAACCGCAACTATCCCTACGAGTGGGGCTGTAGCTGGGGCAGCAGCGGCGATCCCGGCAGCGAAACTTACCGCGGCCCCGCCCCCGCCAGCGAGCCCGAGGTCCAGGCGATGATCGCCCTTGTCAATTCCCACGATTTCGTCACGCGCCAGAGCATCCACACCTACGGCGAGCTGACCCTCTACCCCTGGGGCTACACCACCGACGACACGCCCGACCACACTGTCTTCGTGGAAATGGCATCGGCCATGGTGCAGTTCAATGGTTACACCGCCGGGCAGCCGGGGGAGGTGTTGTACGAAGTTTGCGGCGGCAACTTCGATTGGGACTACGGGCAACAGGACGAGCACACCAAGATCTTCGCCTTCACCAACGAGATCGGTAACTCCTCCGACGGCTTCTGGCCCTCCGACGCCCGGCGCCAGGATCTGTTCGACGACAACCTCTGGCCCTCTCTCTACATGATCCAGATCTCGGCCAGCCTCAGGGGGGTCACCTTCCTCCACGATCCGGTGCCATTCAGTACGGACGAGGCCCAGGACTACGCGGTGACCACGGTTCCTGAGGGATTCGAGGGCACGGCCATCGACCAGGGCTCGGTCGCCCTGCACTACCGTCTGGACGGCGGGGATTTCACCGACGTGTCCATGGAGCCCACGGGAACTCCCGGCGAGTTCGGGGCTGCCATACCCGCCCAGCCCCAGGGCACGGTGGTTGAGTACTACCTGTACGCCTCGGACGTGGAAGGCCGCAGCGGCAGCAGTCCGCGCCACGCGCCCGACGCCCTGCACTACTTCGAGATCGGCAGGGAGTTCACTCACGAGATGGAGGCGGACCGCGGCTGGACGACGGGCGATGCCGGCGACGACGCCAGCACGGGATTGTGGGTGCGGGTGGATCCCGTAGGCACCACGGCGCAGCCCGAAAACGACCACAGCGACCCCGGCACTTTCTGCTGGGTCACGGGCCAGCACCTACCTGGCGAGACGACCGGGTTCAACGACGTCGACAGTGGCAAGACGACCCTCTTCTCGCCGGTCTACGACCTGACCGGTGCAGAGTCCGTGACCTTCGGTTACTGGAAGTGGTACTCCAACAGCGAGGGGAACGACCCCAACAGCGACTGGTGGGACGTCTATCTATCCAACGACGGCGGGCAGAGCTGGAGTCAGCTCGAGCACACCATGACTTCGACCAACGCCTGGGTCGAGATGACCTACAACCTCTTCGATTATTTTGCCGGTGCGGGCCAGGTGCAGCTGAAGTTCGTGGCCAGCGACGAGGGCTCGGGTTCCCTCGTCGAGGCTGCGGTGGACGACTTCCTCATCGCCGGCGTATTCCAGGTTACCGGAGTCCGAGACGCTCCAATCGCCATGCACGTAAAGCTGGAGCAAAATTTCCCCAACCCGTTCAATCCACAGACCACCATCCGCTTCCACTTGCCGGCTGCGGACCGGGTCGACCTGGGGATCTACGACGTGAAGGGCATGCTGATCCGCAGCTTGCTCGGCGGCGAGTTGCCCGCCGGCGAGCACGGGGTGAGCTGGAACGGGCTGGACGCCCTGGGTCGCCAGGTGGCCAGCGGCGTCTACTTCTGCAAGTTGAGCACGGGCGGCGGCGAGGAGTTGACGCGGCGCATGGTCTTGATGAAGTAGTTGACTCGAAGAAATAGTTGACCGAGCGAGTCTACTGGCCATCCCGCAGGATGCCGGCGAGCCGCCATCCGGACCCTTCCCGGCGGTAGTGCCCCTCGCTGGGCGGTAGCTTGCGACCCTTCCCGTCGCGAGCGACCCAGCTCACTACGAGGTAATCACGACCGGTGAGGAGGGACGTCGGGAGGGTGACGGCGGGTGAGGTTGTTTCCGTGGGCCACTCCCGCACCAGACGGCCATTGCCATCCCGCACCTGCAGTCTGAAGGCCAGGGTCGATTCCCGCCCGTAGTGCTCGAGGCTGTTCTCGGCCTGGATCGTCAAGCCATCCGTGTCCAGCTGCAGGCGGTCTAGGCCCATGACCGGCGTGACACGAGTCAATCCCCAGTCCACTGTCTTGGCCCACCGCCGGTAGAGGATGTCCGTGAGGATCTCGTCCGCTGTCTCGTCCGCGAAGCGCGCCGCACCGACGGCGGCGGCGATGTGTTCCCGGGTGACTTGTGCCAGCACGCTCGCCGCCCAGTAGGCGTCGGCGGGTGTGCAGCTCAGGATCTGATCGTTCAGGTAGTTAGCCCGCCAGGTGGCCGGGTCGTAGACGTCGGCTTCGTAGAGGCCAATGAGAGGGTGAGGCCCCTCGTCGAAGTCCTCGTAGGGTCGTTTCAGGACACCGAACGTCACCAGGCCGGACATGAATTCACCCATGTCCAGGTCGTAGGCGTACCCGATGCGCTGCTCGTGGCGTGCGGCCCAGTATCCCCCCAGACAACCGTCGAAATCCACGAGGTAGTGCCTGAGAAAGTGCCGCCCATCTTCCTCGGCGTAGAGGTCCAGAGTGTTGTCGATCTTCAGATCGACATGGTTCAACCACGCTGCGACCACGCGTAGGCCCCGCAACGAGCGCCGATTCTGATGGGGGACGATGTCGTTGGGATCGTCCTTGCGCGTGCCGCGGTAACCGTATCCCCCCACGGGTCTACCCGGCAGGAAGCGACTCACCAGGACCCGGTAATCGCCGTTGGCGCGGCGGGGGACGAACTTCTCCAGGAGTGCGTCGATAATCTGATCCGTGATGCCTTCCTTCTCGCCGGCGAGGGCGGCCTCATGCAACTCAA
>CBDURX010000346.1:0-3813 GCA_965369485.1 uncultured bacterium
CAGGGTCACGTCGCCCTGCACGCGGTCGAGATCGTACAGACCTATGGGCAGCAGAAAACTCATACTGGCCAGATTGCAGGCGTCCACGGCGTTGCTGATGATGTAGAGGGGCCTGCCCTGCAACAGTCGGCGCAGCAGCGCCTCCGAGGACGGCCGGTATCGGGTCGGGTCCATGCCTACGGAACGGTAGAGCCGGCGCGCCTCCTGCAAGCCTGCGATCTCTGCAGGCTGTTTGCCGGCGTACTCCTCCCGTAAGCGGTCGGTGCAGACTGCAATCTCGGTGGTGAGACTGGCTTCCTGGCCGACACGGACCGACTCGGCCACCAGGACTCCGCACAGCAACAACCTCTGCACGTCCGGCCCCAGAGCCACGCTGCGGCCGTCGGGGAGATTGATCGCCGGCGTCACGCCCCCTCCCCCGAGCCACCGGGCTGATACCGGCCAGTCTCGCCGTACATCTTCGTGTAGTAGTCACGGTAACTGCCGCTGCGGATTTTCTCCCACCAGTCGCGATGGTCCAGATACCACTGGATGGTCGACCGCAAACCGTCCTCGAAACTGTGTTCCGGTACCCAACCCAGCTCTCGCCGGATCTTCCCGGCATCGATGGCGTAGCGCCGATCGTGCCCGGGCCGGTCCTTCACGAATGTGATCAACTCCTCGCTCTTACCCAGTTCACGCAACAGCAGTTGCACCAGGTCGAGGTTCTTCAGCTCGTTGTTCCCGCCGATGTTGTAGACCTCGCCCGGCTGACCCTGGCGCAAGACCAACGCCAGGGCCGCACAATGATCGGCCACGTAGAGCCAGTCCCGCACGTTCTGCCCGTCACCGTAGATGGGCAGCGGCTTATCTTCCAGGGCATTCGCGATCATCAACGGTACCAGTTTCTCGGGAAACTGGTACGGACCGTAATTGTTGCTGCAGCGGGTGATGACGACCGGAAAGCCGAAGGTCCGCCAGTACGCACGACACACCAGATCGGCGGCCGCCTTCGATGCGGCGTAGGGCGAGTTGGGCGCCAAGTGCGAGTCCTCCCGGAACCTACCCTCCGACCCGAGGGAGCCGTAGACCTCGTCCGTACTGACCTGCACGAAACGCGTCACACCGGCCAGTCGCGCCTCCTCCAACAGCGACTGGGTGCCCATCACGTTGGTCTGCAGAAATTCTCGCGGCGCGTCCACGGAACGGTCCACATGGCTCTCGGCGGCAAAGTGGACCACAGTATCGATCCCTTCCTCCCGCAGGAGGGAGCGCACCAGGTCGCAATCGCAGATGTCGCCTCGCACGAAGCGGTAAGCAGAAAGCTCCTCCAGACCAGCCAGATTCTCGAGATTGCCAGCGTAGGTCAACAGGTCCAGGTTGACTATGCGGTCTTGGCCTCCACCCAGGAGAAGTCGTATGAAATTAGAACCGATGAACCCAGCACCGCCGGTCACGAGTATGCGCATGGCCTCGATAACTCCTCCGATTGTCAGACCTGGTTGGCCCCGCCCTGGGCGATCAGATTGCTGGCCCGTAGCAGGCTGGTGAAGGTGCCGGCGTCACTCCACCACCCGTCCAGCATGCTCCACTCCAACAAATCACGTTTCAGGTACATGTTGTTGACGTCCGAGATCTCCAGCTCTCCGCGTGCGGACGGCTCCAACTCCTGGATCATATCGAACACCAGGCTATCGTAGAAGTAGATACCCGTCACCGCGTAGCGACTCATGGGCTGACGAGGTTTCTCTTCGATACGAACGATACGCTCACCCTCCATGACCGGCACGCCGAACCGCTCGGGGTCGTCCACTTCCTTGAGCAGAATCCTGGCACCGCGCTCCTGAGCGCGATAGGCCGCCGCCGCACCCGCGATGCTCTTCTCGATGATGTTGTCGCCGAGTACCACACAGAGGCGGCCGCCGTCGGCGAAGTCCTCGGCCAGCCGCAGGGCGTCGGCGATGCCCCCTTCCCCTTCCTGATAAGTGTAGTGCAATTCCTTGAGACCGAACTCCTTGCCATTACCGAGTAGCTGCAAGAAATGGCCCGCGTAATTGCCGCCGGTGACAATGAGGATGTCATCAATGCCGGCGTTGATCAGGGTCTGAATGGGGTAGTAGATCATGGGCCGATCGTAAACCGGCAGAAGGTGCTTGTTGGTGATCTTTGTACAGGGATGGAGCCGGCTCCCGAGCCCGCCAGCCAGGATCACACCCTTCAATCCGTTTCCTTTCATCTCGATGACCTCGTTGCAGCCTGCAGACTAGTGATGAACTCTGCTACCTTCTCGGCTGCGATGGCTCGATCGGCACCCTTCAAAGCACTGCCCACAATGAAACCGTCCGCAGCGTTGCTGTACTGGGCCACATTTATACTGTTCAAACCGCTACCCGCCAGCAAGGGACAGTCAGGCAAGACACTCCGGACCGCTTCCATTTCGAATGGGTCGACAGCACTGCCCGTCGCTGGTCCGGTCACGATGATGCCGTCGGCCAGGGCACGCCAGCGCAAGTCCAGCGCCTCTTCCTCGAGGGGGTGGTCGCCCAGCGGCCTGGCGTGCTTCACGCGCACGTCTGCCAGGATCCCCACCTCGGCCTCCAACTCTCGTCGCAATCGCAGGGTCTGGTACGCCCGGCCGGTCAAGACTCCCTGGTCGGTGACTGCCGCACCGGCGTGCACGTTGACGCGCACGAAGCTGGCACCAGTGACTCGGGCGATGACCAGAGCCGCCTCGGCGTCGTTCCGCAGCACATTCACACCCAGCGGCAGATCTGGGTGCCGGTTTCGGATCGCCGTCGTAACAGCCGTCATGGCCGCCACCGTAACCGGGGGAACTCGATCGGGGTAAAACGGGACATCCCCGTAGTTTTCCACCATGATGGCTCCGACGCCGCCGGCGACCAGGGCGTCCGCATCGCGGAACGACACCGCCATGACTTCCTCCCACACACTCCTCCATCCCGGTGCGCCCGGCAGGGGCGGTAAATGCACCATACCGATCACCGGAGGTCGTACGAGGGCGGCGAATGTTTCCCTGGTCCACATGAGTAGGCATTATAGTCTGGTGGGGACAGGATCGGAACCCCGCATTCTTGACCCACCTCATTCACGAAAGGCGGTGGCGAAGGAGAGGGAAATGCATGCTTCCTCCGATCTCGCAAGGAACGGCGAGAGAAGTATTGCGGTTGGCGGGAATGGAGGAGTCGATTACATTCGGAGCAGGTATCGGCGAGCGGCGGCTTGAGCGGGTTCACTCGGCCCCACACTCCACCGCTAGTAAAGAATCCACGCCCAAAGGACGTGGCTTTGGGATTGCGGCCCCCTGGAAGGGGGCTAAACGCAATCCTTTCAAGAATGGGGAAAAAACAATAAATCCAGGCAGAGCCTCAAACTCTGACCACGCCCAGAGGACGTGGGTTTTTAGGACCCACTAAACTGGTCCCAAGAACTGCCGTGGCGGTCTCGCAGGTGTTGCTTCAACCGTCGTTCAAGATTCCCAGCGAGGCCGACGTAATGGAGCTTGCCTCTGCGGTAGAGGGCATAAACAACTGGCTGATTTTTAATGTATTCCTTGATGATGTCCTGGTAATCCCGAAGTAGTTCTCGCGAGATTTTCTCGATGTGCTGAGTCACGAGGGGTTTTCGTCGGCTCATGGTTTTTCCACCTTCCGTCGTGCCCTCGATGTTTTGGTCTTCTTGGACTTGGACTGGTTAGCCTTCTCCCTCTCGGCTTGAATGCGATCAAGTAACACAGATGCCGGCTCGTCGTCCGGGTCTTGGTCGGCGAGTTTACCTTCGAAGGCCCACTTCAATATGCTTCGGCGCAGTCCAGCT
>CBDURX010000347.1:0-3801 GCA_965369485.1 uncultured bacterium
CCTGGCTTTGCGAAGAGTCGCAAGATGATACTTGTTCAGTGAGATCAGGGCTGAACTGTGGCAGTGGGGACGCGTCCGGACAGGGCGTGATCCAATCTTTCGCGCAACATCTTGAGTGTGACCGGCTTGGGCACGTAATCATCCATGCCCGCCTCCAGACATACTTTTCGGTCCCCGGACAGGGCATGGGCGGTCATGGCTATGATCGGAACTTGGCCGACTCCTCCGGGCAACTTCCGGATCTGGCGCGTCGCCTCGTAACCATCCATCTCAGGCATCTGGCAATCCATCAGGACAACATCGTAGTTGCCTTCCCGCACCATCGTCACAGCATCCAGGCCGTTGGCGGCGACTTCGACCCGACAACCGATCCGCTTCAGCAACAACACCGCGACCTGTTGGTTGAAGGGATTGTCCTCCGCCAGCAGAATGTGCGCGTCCAGAGGTGGGGAGGCGGCGTCCGCACCTTCCGTTCCCGGGTCAGAGGCAATGTCCGCGGGGCCGATCTCCGCAGTTGTGCCGGCGTCAGCTCGCTGGCGGGATTCCCAGGCCTGCTTCAACGTCGTTTGTAGATTCTCGGGCTTGACGGGTTTGAACAGACGCGCGGCAAAACCGATCTGGCGGTACTTGGTCGCCGTGGCATCGACGCCCGTGGGACAGAGCAGGATCAGAACGGGTCGTTGAGATACGGACATGGCCTGGATCTCTTCAGCGACGACGGCCAGATCCCGTTCGATCATCTGCTGATCCAGGATGGCAATACCGTACGGTCGGCCGTCATCGTGTGCTCTCTGGATCTGGGCGCTGACCTCTTCCGGCTCGGTCACGAGATCGCTGGTCATCCCGCAGCCGGCCATCTGTTCCAGAATCACCTCGCCGACCCGCCTGTTGCCCGTACAGACCAGGGCGCGGATTCCCGCCAGGGCTGGGACGAACCCGGTCACAGCGGGTTCCTCACTGTAACGCAGGGGTAACTCGAACCAGAAGGTAGAACCACTGGCCGGCTCGCTCTCGGCGCCGATCTGCCCTCCCATCAGCTCGACGAGATGCCGGGAGATCGCCAGGCCCAGACCGGTCCCGCCTCGCATGCGTTTACTGGATGAGTCCACCTGGGTGAACTTCTCGAAGATGGTCTCGAGCTTATCCGCGGGAATACCGATGCCAGAATCGGATACGCTGAACCTGAACAGTCCTGTTTGCTCGTCCTGTTCCCGGCAATCCACGTCGATGGTGACGTGACCGTGCAGCGTGAACTTGATGGCATTGCCCATCAGGTTGGTCAGCACCTGGCGGATGAGGCCCTGGTCGGCGATCACCCGGGTAGGAGCGGTAACTGCGTAGCGATAGATAAGTTCGAGGTCCTGAGACTGCGCCTGGAAGGCCATCAGATCCATGATATCGCCGACGGTACGGCGCAGATCGAACTCGCTCGTCGCGAGTTTGAGTTGCCCCGCTTCGATCTTCGAGAGGTCCAGGATGTCGTTGATGAGGCGCAGCAAGGCTTCGCCGGAACTGTGGATCATGCCGAGGTAGTGCTCCTGCTCGGCCAATAGATCCATGTCCAGCATCAGCTCGGACATGCCGATGATGCAGTTCATGGGGGTGCGTATCTCGTGGCTCATGTTGGCCAGGAACTCACTCTTGGAACGGCTGGCGGCCTCGGCTACATCCTTGGCGACGAGCAAGGCGTCGGCAGCCCGTTTGCGCTCGGTGATGTCGCGCACGATAGCTTGCAGATGATTCTTGCCACCGATCTCGATCTTGTTGAGGCTCACCTCGGCGTCGAACGTAGTGCCGTCGAGACGACAGTGCTGCCACTCGAAACGCTGTGGCTTCCCGGCGAGCGCCCTGCCGATCTTTTCGAGAGCCTTCTCCTGGGAGTCGCGACCGTCCGGCTGGCGCTCGGCCGAAAAGCGGTAGGGTGGCGCACCGATGATATCCTTGCGTGTGCAAGCGAACAGTTCCAGGGTCTGGGGGTTGCAATCTACGAAGCGGTCGCCGTCCATGGTGAAAATGGCGTCACTGGCCGACTCGAACAGGGTGTGGTACATCTCTTCGCTCTGCTGGCGGTCCTGTTGGGCCCGCTTGAGCTCGGAGGTATCCCGGGTGATGGAGAGCAAGCAGCGCTCGCCATTGATTTCCAGGATGCGGGCGGCGTTGAGACCGGGAAAGGTGTGCCCTTGTTTGTCACGTAAGCTGACCTCGAAATTGTCGACTTGTCCCTCCGTCTCCAAAATGCGGATGAATCTTTCCCTCTCCTCTGCCTTGAACCAGTGTCCTATGTCCTCCAGGTGCTGGCCGACGATCTCGCGCGGGTCGAATCCGTACATTGCGAGCCACTTTTCGTTGGCGTCGATCAGACTCCTCTCATCGAGGTTCCAGAGGGAGATTCCGTCCGGGCTGGCCTGGAAGACCTTGGAAAATCTGTCCTCGCTGAGGCGGAGAGCCTCTTCGGCGCGCTGGCGCTGTTCCAGTTCCCGTGTCAGCTGAGCAGTCTGCCGTCTCACCTGTATCTTCAGGGACCGGTTCCAGGCGACGATGGCCCCCACACCCAAGAGAGCGGCGCCCAGGATCGCCAGCAGGGTCAGCCAGAACTCCCTGCGGGTCATCAACCCTTCTTGATCCAAGTTTATCCATTTGCGGAAGATCGCGGTGCGCTCCTCAGGCGGGATCCGCATCAGACCCTTTTCCAGAATGCTGTTCAACAATGGCCAGTCGCTGCGTGAGGCGACGGCCAGCTCGTAGACGTAGTCGATGTCCCCGGCGATACACAGATTGGTGATACCTTGTCGTTCGAGTACCCGGATCGCAGTGGCGACATTGCAGACGAAAGCATCCACCTGGCCCAGGGAAACCGCACGCAGCCCAGTGGCCACATCGGACACACCCACCAGCTCCAGCTCAGGGAAATGCGTGGCGAGGTATTCATGGGAGGCGGAGGAGGCCCCAACACAAACTTTGTGTCCCTTCAAGGCGGCGGGTGAGGAGAGGGCACCGATATCCTTGCGAGTGATGATGACCGCCCGCAACTCGATGTACGGTTTGGTGAAGAGTAGGTAGGCCTCACGCTGGGAATTCTTGACCGCGGCTGGCACGATGTCGACCTCGCGGCTGCGTGCCTTGTCCAGGACCTCCGCCCAGTCCCGCAGGTGAACCACGGCGAAGCGCACACCCAGGATCGTTTCCAGGCGGGCCATGAAATCCGCCGCGATGCCCTGGTACCGACCGTTCTCGTCGATGAAATCCGTCGGCTGCGCATGCGGATCAGGAGCGATGGTGAGGACGGGGTGGGATGCCAACCAGGTACGTTCCGCCATGGACAGTTCCAGCGAATCCGGCGACTCCGCAGTGCCGGTCACAGCACGCCCATTGCCCGCCAGAAGGCAGCAGAACGTCACCATGGCCAGAATGCCGCCGGGATACCGTGTCATGCAACGCTTAGAAATACCTCGCCTGATCATGAGCGCATGTCCATCCTGACCAATCCTGGATCGCCTCATCAGCCCGCCAATCGGGGTGAGAGCTCCGGGTAACCCTCATACGCACCCTATCGACCCTGGGAGGAGCTTCTTGAACCTATTTGCTCAAAATACCTGGTGTTAGCCGGACAGGATCAGTGACGGGGCAATGAGACCGGGGCAGGTCAACCATCAGCAGGTGAGGAAGAGACGAGGCTGGCCGTGTAGCCGAGACTGGACACTGCCGCCACCATCGTCTGAGGCACCAGATCGCGCCCGATCACCACGGCTCGGCCACTGTCCTGGTTGAAGGCGACCGACTGCACACCCACACATTCGGCGA
>CBDURX010000348.1:0-3800 GCA_965369485.1 uncultured bacterium
GACGTGTACGCCGTGGTCTGGGTGCAGGACAACAACGGTGGCGAGGTGCTGCAGGCGGCCTCCTCCCTGCCTACGCCGGATTACACCTTTTACTACCGCTACCCCGGCTCGCCGGTCGCCATCGTCCCCATGGGTCAGCTGTACAGCTTTCACTCCCTCATCGACAACCTGGGTCTGCGCCCCGACAGTTACGACGTGCACATCGACAAGGACGTCCCCCTCACCTGGGGCGCCTCGATCTGCCACGGTGAAATCTGCTTCCCGCCCTGGATCACCGACTTCGAATTCGACGTCGCCGCCGGAGAGCAGGACACCCTCCTGGTGGACATACAACCGTACGGGGAGGTCGGCACCGGCCGGGTCACCCTCACGGTCACCAGCCAGAACGATCCGTCCCAGACCTGGGCCGAAACCTTCACGGTCATCTCCACGGGCGTACAGGTCCTGCTCGTGGACGACGACGGCGGGGAGAGCTACGAGAACTATTACCAGAACGCCTTGAACAGTACCGGCCGCGTCCACACTACCTGGGATCTGGATGCCTTCGGCAAACTGGATGCCATTGCCCTGGATAACTTCCAGGCCGTGGTCTGGAACGTGGGCTGGTCCTTCCCCTCACTGGATCCCGCCGACCGGACCGCCCTCGCCTCGTACCTGGACGCTGGCGGCAGGCTGTTCATCACCGGGCAGGACATCGGCTGGGACCTGAACGACCCCAGCAGCGACAACTCGACGCCCGAGGCCCACGACTGGTACCATACCTATCTAGGCGCCACTTACATCAACGATGATACCAACGACCTGACCATCCTCGGCCAGGCCGGCGATGCCATCGGCGACGGGCTGAGCTTCGACATCTTCGGCGGCACCGGCGCCAACAACCAGGACTACCCCAGCGAGATCGATCCCTACGGCGGCAGCGAGGTCTGCTTTCTCTACAGCGCCAACGTGGAAGCCGGCGTCCACCTGGCCAGCAACGGCTTCAAATCCGTCTACTTCGCCTTCGGCTTCGAGGGCATAGCCGAGGATGCCGACCGCGACCTGATCATGCAGCGGGTCATCGACTGGCTGGATGTCGCCACCGACGTGCCCGGCGAAAGAGCGGCACAGCCTTTCCTGGTCGGCTTGCCGGAGGCCACCCCGAATCCATTCAACCCGGCCACCCACATCAAGTTCGAGATCTCTGGTAGCGGGTCCGCCGCGGTGAAAGTGGCCATCTACGACGTACGGGGTCGCCTGGTCCGGAACCTGTGGAACGGTGCCGTGCAGTCCGGCCCGCAGGATCTGCTCTGGAACGGCCGTTCGGACAGTGGTCACGCCGTGGCCAGCGGCGTCTATGTTGCACGGGTCGAGGTAAACGGTGAGCGACAGACCCTCAAAATGACCCTGGCCAAGTAAGCCACAAATGCAAGGGAAAACGTGACGGGAGGAATCGTCTTGAGAGGAATACGAGGACTGAGATTCTGTCCGCTCGTCTGTCTGCTCATCCTGGTGGTTGCAACCACAGTCGTGGCGGGCGACGGGCCCAACGTACCCAACTGGAAGTTACAGTGTGCCGACGGCTCCAAGATCGAGTTCCACAAGGAACTGGCCAAGGGTCCGGTACTGATGGCTTTCTGGGCTCTCTGGTGCAAGCCGTGCCTGAAGGAGCTGCCCCACATCGACAAGATCGCCCAGGAGTACAAGGACCAGTTGACGGTCCTGGCCGTGAACATCGACAGCCCCAAGGGGGTCGCCAGGGTCCGTCCTTACATCAGTTCCAAGGGGTACAAGTTCAAAGTCCCCCTCGACACCTCCGGCGACCTGTCTCGCCTGTTGCAGATCGGCAGCGTGGTCCCCTTCGTGATCCTCTACGACACCGATGGGAGCGAATATTTCCGCCACATCGGGTACAAAGAGGGGGACCAGCATCAGCTCCACAAGAAGGTCGCCGAGCTCTTGCAGGGCGATGAGGCGACAGGTGAAGAGGCCGGGGGTGAAAAGGCCACCACCGCTGAGACCGCAGAGGAAGAGGCCGGGGGCGAGGAATGAGCAAAACCCTCACCTCCCTGGCGACGATATCCATCCTGATCCTGGTACCGCTCGGCGCGGTGGCTCAACTGGGTGGCGTTGTCTCTGCCACCGATCAGTTCGAATATTCCTTCAGCACCGAAACCGAGAAGGAGATCGTCGAGAACTGGCTCGACGTGAGCTACCTTTTCGGTTCCTTCCGTACGGGCATCATGTTGAATTCCCAGCAACCCTCGGAGGAGGGATTCCGCTCCAACACCATTCGCCACCGCTTCTTCGAATTCTCCAGCGGGCCGTTCGATCTGCGGGTAGGACACTTCTTCGGCCTGTTCGGCCGCGGGCTGATCTTCGCCTCCTACGAGGACCGCCTGGTCCGTGTCGACACCTCTCTCGACGGGATCATCGTCTCGGCCGACCACGGCCGCCTGCAAGGCACTATCTTCAGTGGAGCTTACGACGCCGTGGCCAAGGACATACGCGCCATGGACCTGATGTTCGACCTGGGCAAGTCCTGGAGCGTTGGCGGCACCGCCCTGACCTACGACACGGAAACCGCTCCGGTAACCAACGAGAAGATCAATCGCGAGTTGGTCACCTCGGGCCGCTTGACCAAGTTTCTCTCCTGGAGCGACCTCTACGTCGAGTACGGCTGGAAGAAGGGGTACGACTTCGAGAACAGTATGGACAACGAGTACCAGTCCGGCCACGCGTTCTACGGCTCGTTCAACCTGTTCAAGGGGCCGGCCGGTCTGTCCCTGGAAGCGAAGGACTACTGGCGCTACGCGGTTCTCCCCCGCACCGACGGCAAGCCGCCCCTGAACAACCCACCCTCGACGACCCGGGAACAGATTTACACCCTGATCGGCCGTGACTCCCATCAGATAGATCCCGACGACGAGGTGGGTGGCCAGGCCGAGCTGACCCTTACCGGACCCGCGAAATGGACACTTATCGCCAACGCCAACCGCACCGAGAACCACGACGGAGTGGTGCTCTTCGAGGAGGTATACGCCCACCTCCTGAAGGAACAGGTAGGACCCTTCCGCCTGCTGGGCGCATACAACTACCAGGACGTCAGATACGAGGACAAGGGCATCCACGACACCGTCATCGGTGACATCACCTGGTTCATCAACGATGTTCACTCCGTGGAACTGGTGGTCGAGTACCAGCACACCCGTCTCGGCACAACCACACTGCCGGACGGGATCCTGGATTTGGGCACGTACGAAACATTGTTCTTCATCCTCGAGTACGCCTTCGCGCCCAAGTGGACCTTCGCGGGCATCCTGGAGACGGACAACAAGTACCCGTCGCAACGCACCTTCGGGGAGAAGGAGGGGCCCTTCCCTGCCTTCAATGTCTCCTACACGTCGCCCTTCGGCAGCACGCTCTCCCTCTGGGCCGGCAAGCGACAGGCGGGACAGGTTTGCGTCGGCGGGGTTTGCAAGAACGAACCCGCCTTCGAGGGTGTGGAACTGTTCGGGATCATCCGCTTCTAGCGGCGGCAAGGTCTGCCGATCGTGGCTTCGCCTGCCGGATTAATCCGCCGGCATAATCGCAAGCCTGGTCAAGGCCTCGTTCAGGTGGGACACGCTCTCCTGCTCACGACCCTCCATGTAGTAGCGCAACACGGCGTCGGTACCGGAGGCGCGCAGCTCGAACCACTGCCGTGACATCTCGATCAGGGTGCCGTCGCCGGCGTGGAAGATGCGCTCGATGGTCGGAATCTCCGTGCCGGCGGGCAACCTTGCGGCCAGAATCGCGGCCACCCGGGCAGGCTCCTGATC
>CBDURX010000349.1:0-3786 GCA_965369485.1 uncultured bacterium
CCGAACGACAACGACGTCAACGACGGTGATGCCATCGGCGTCGGCGCCGCGGTGCTGCAGAACGGTAACCCGGTGGTCGGTTTTGGTACGGCACCCATCGATATCCCGAACTGCGAGCGCTGCCACTCCAATGAGCCCGATACCCCCAACTCGCCACAGACCGGCAATCCCGAGCAGTGGGCGCTGGTGCAGTCGGAGTACAATTTCTGGAATGCCTTCTACGATATCGATCCGGCCGCCGGCGACTCCGACTGGTACTCGCGCCTGAAGAGCGCTGCTGTCAGTATGCTGGCTGGTCACGATGCCCAGCACGGCACCAGCTTCACTACTGGTGGAGATGGGCCTGGTGGAAACCCCGATTATCCGGCGTGCGGTGGCTTGGTAGCGCCATTCAATTTTGATGAATGCCTTGAGGACGGTATGCTGGTTCAGAACACCCGCATGGGGCATGAATCGGTCATCTGCCAGAAGTGCCACGCGGATAACGTCATAGCGGTGGTCAAGTCGGCCACGTTCGATCACGACGATGATCCCAACACTGATAATGTGTTGATCCGCCCCATTTCCGAGGCCATTCACCGCAACCACCGCAATGCCACGGAGGTGGACGAGAACAATGTGCCCGGCGTGATCGTCTTCAACGACAGCCTCGGCCGTGACGGCGGCTGCCAGGGCTGCCATCCCGCCCACCGCTCCGACGGCGACATGGACGGCTACCCCATCACCCTGCAAGGTGAGAACTTCTACAAGGACGGCGACAACCGGCTGGCCAGCGGCGGCTGCTTCGTCGGCCGCGACGTGCATTCCAACCCCGGCAAGGATAGCGATGGGGCTGAAACGCCTGAGCATCTGAATGCCGTGGGACAGTGGCTGTCAGATAATGTGTTCGACAACCAGGCAGGACTGGCCGGCGATCAGCAGGACACTCGCGGCATCTGGTGCACCAACTGCCACACCCAGCTCAGCCAGGAGATTTGGCGTGCCGAGGACTGCGACAACCTGATCGAGGGAGACTGCATCAACAATGTGCGCGCCGGAACCTTGCAGGATATCGCCAACGAGGTGGCGAGCGGCGACCTCGACCAAGTGCTGAACTGGCTCGACCCGAAGGTGGACAGCATCCTACCGGGTGGCGACACCACCCACGACGTCTGGCGTGCCGACATCCCGGACGCCAGCGTGGCGACCATCGAGGTCGGTCCCGGCGGTCCCGTAGTGACGACGGATGCCGATGGCGATATCAGTGTCAACATCCTGAGTTTCTGCACCACCCCGGATTGCGTGGATCTGATCAACGACAACAAGGATGACCAGAGCCAGTGGCGTCATGCGGCCAATCCGTTCATCAATACGGACAACACGGGTGTAGCGGTACCTTTCTCCGCGGCCACCGACGGGCGTGACCACTGGCTGTCGCCGGGCGAACCGCACTGCGCGGACTGCCATGCGGCGCCCTACGTGGAGCAGAGTGGCAATATCAACGCCTTCGCGCCCTTCAACTACCCGGCCAAGGCGAGCCTGATGCGTTACTCGCGCGGCCATCGTGACATCACCTGCCAGGGCTGCCATGAGTCGACCCACGGCCTCTACCCGGTGACGCCGACCATCGACACCACCAGTTACGCCCAGGCAGCAAACTTGAACAGTGATGACTCCCATGGGCCGCTGAAGTGTGGTGCCTGCCATGAGGTCAACAAGCGGGGCGTGCACAAACGCATGGACGATCTGCGCTTCCTGGTGAACGGCGAGAACAAGCGGGTGAAGGACGATCTCGACGCCGCCATCGGCTGGGCGCATGTGTTCACGGAAGAGCACAGCCCGCTGGACGACATGTGCCAGAACTGCCACGATGACGAGAGTGACGAGGTTGCTGTCCGGGAAGAAGAGTGGCAGGAGCACGCCATGAAGGGACGCGCCTCGCGCCCGATGATGGACCAGGTGGAGATCGAACTGCTTGGCGCCGTTGCCGGCACCAACCCGGCCACGGGTGAGGGCAATGCCAACATCGCCCGCAATACCGTCTGCCAGGCCTGCCACGACGACGAGTTCGACGAGGTGGCCTGCAGAGGCGAGGACGGTGAAGAATGGAAGCAGCACCTGTCCGAGGGCCGCGTGGCACAGACCGTGTGGGAGGCCGTTTCGGTGGCGGCGAGCGGTACCAACCACACCACCTGCGGCTGGTAAAATTATAAGGAGGCCCCCGCCTGCGCGCAGGCGGGGGTGGGGGGAGCCGTCCGTTGTCGGTGGTTCTCCCTGGGTCCAGGAAGTATGGAGGAGACATGAAACGAACTCTGCTCGCGGTCATAACCGCATTTTCGCTGGGCCCGCCCGGTGCGCTGGCCACACTGCTGCCCGAAGGCGCGCCCCCGGATGCCATCGCCAGCGTTGGCGATGAGGTGATCCGTTTTTCCCAGCTCAACACGCTGCTCAACAGTGCGCCCGTCGTGGGGCTGTCAATCCCGGCCCTGGGGACGCCGGACCGCAACCAGGTGATGGTCGGGCTGCTGGACAAGGCGATCAGCGCCAACCTGTTGTACCTGGATGCCGTCAAGCAGGGCAAGGATCGCGATCCCGACTACCAGCAGGAACTGCAGGCCTTCTCCGACGGCATTATCGGCGGACTGTACCGGGCCAGGGTCCTGGTCGGCGACATTGAAGTCAGCCCCGAGGAGGTCGATGCCTTCTACGCGGAGCAGATCGTGGAGGGAACCGAGTTGACGGACCGCCTGCGCACCGGCATCGAGGCCCGTATCCGCAAAGACAAGTTCAAACAGCGCACGGCGACCCTGCGCGAGCGCCTGCGCGAGGGCATCGAGGTGAGGTTGTACGAAGAAAACCTGGATGTCTCCGAAGACCTGCTGCGCAGTGACTCCGACCTGGTGGCCGAATACGGCGAACACAAGATCACCTGGGGCGAGGTCAAGGGTGAGATGAGCACGCCGCTCAACACCCTGTCCCTGGAGCGTCGGGTCGATGCCCTGAACAGCAAGATCGACAATGAATTGATGGCGAAGCAGGGCCGCACGGCGGGGCTCGAGAAGGATCCCCTGTATCTGACCCGGGTAGGCGAGTTTCAGAAGACCCGTCTGGTGAATCTGCACCGCACACAGCTGGTCGGGCAGATGGAGCCCGACGACAAGGCGCTGCGTGATTATTACGAGACACACAAGGCTAACATCGAGTTCAAGGAGCGGCGCAAGATTCTTATGCTGGTGCTCGAGAGCAGCAAGCAGGCGGAAGAGGTGAAGGCGAAAATCGACAGCGGCGAGATCACCATCTATGAGGCAGCAAGGGACTATTCGATTCACCCGGACGCCAGGCAAAACCTCGGGGACTTTGGCTGGGTCGCGCAAAGCACTGGTTTTCCTGAACTGGACAAGGTCACCTTTGCCCTGGCACCGGATGAGATCGGCGGGCCGATAGAATCACCGGCCGGCTGGCATCTGGTAAAGGTGGTGGACGTGCGCGATGCGTACTTCACCGATATCGGGGATGACGAGACCCGCACGGCGACCCGTCGCCTGTACCTCAAGGAGAAGCTGAACGACTACGTGGTTGGCCTGCGCGAGGGCGAGTTTTCCGTGGTGGTCTATGATGAAAACCTGAAACGACTGTTCCAGCAGGAAGCCCAGTGGATCGCCGCCAAGACCAGGGATATGGAGGCCAACCCGGAGCGGGCCCAGCAGATTCTGGATGAGATGCGCAAGGATGTCGAGTAGGCTCGATCCAGGGTGTGAGACGTGAGGGTGAGGAAGAACCCAGGGAATTGATGCAGCCCTGAACCTG
>CBDURX010000350.1:0-3782 GCA_965369485.1 uncultured bacterium
CGTCCACCCTCGAGGTGGTGATCTCCTCGACCGCGCGGAAGATGAAGAAATCGATCCTCATGTCCAGATCATTTCCTGCGGTCAGACCGCCGGCGAAGCGGAAGCTGGAACTGTTGGACCAGGCCTCGACGTTCATGCGACCCAGGTAATCAGCCGTGCTGCCGAAGGGTGAGGTGAAAGTCTTGATCTTGGAGTCCGTGTCGTGGGGATCCTTGCCGCTGGCGTAGTTGTACTCGAAGCCCAGGAAGGGATCGACCCTGCTCGCGAAGGTGTAGAAGAGACCTCCGTAGAATCCGGAGGTGGATAGTTTCATCTTTGCCTGGTCGGTCGTGGCAGTGGGGGCGTCGTAAAGTGAGCCACTGTTGAACAACCCTTCGAGGTAGAGGTGGATGCCGCTGTCGCCCCAGTAATCGATCAGCGCGCCGAAGGTCCAGATGCTGTCGTTGTCCCATTCTCTGTCGACGTTCTCGGGTTTGACGTGAGCCTCGGTCGTCCAGAAGATGTAGGGCTCGAAGTGGAAGAGGTCATTGGGCTCGTAGTGAAAGTAGGCGCCACGCAAGTTGATGTCGCCGATCCCGTCACCGTACTTCGTCGGCCCGGTCTCGCTGAGCCACAGCCCGAGCAGGTCGAGCCAGCTGGTTTCCATCTTGTAGCGACCCTTGAAGCCGTCGAAGCGGTTCTCCTTCCGCATCAACCAGTCCTCACGGCCGATGACACGTACGCGCCCGTAAGCCAGGCTGAAACGGCCAACGGCGGCGTTGAAGTTTTTCAGCAGGAAGTCCTTGTAACCGAGGAAGGCGGTGTGCAGGTAAATGGTGCTGTTGTCACCGTTGTCAAAGAGTCCTTTGGCGTATGGTGATGAGGGCGGGTCGAGACCACCCTGGCCCATTTCCCGCACGTTTTCGACGGACACCTTGAAGAAACCGCGTTCGCCTACCGTGGTCTTGTAACCGAAGCGGGATCGGAGGTAGTTGGTACCCCAGCTGTCCTTGACGTCGCTGTCGAAGTCCTGGTTTTGCCAGCCCTCCCAGCGCCAGCGCACTTGGCCGAAGAGTTTGCCGTCGTCGGCGCGTGCTGCAGTTGTGAGCAGACCCATGCCGATGAGTACGGCCAGGCATAAGATCAGGATCAACAGTCGCTTCAGCATAATGGTAGCTCCTTCTGCAGAGTGATCTCGATCCGTCTCTGCGATCGAGACGAAACCGCTCACCTTCCTTCGTAAATAGAGGTCAGCTCCTCCGTGATCACTGACCAGCTGAATCGCTTCTCGATGATCTGACGTGCCCTGACGGCCCGGCGCTGGCACTCGGCGGGCGCCTGCAGCGCCTGCAGCGTCGCCTCGGCGAAGTTTGCCACCGAATCTGCAATCCACACCGCTTCCTCGTCCGCATTGCAGATCCCTTCGACGCCGATGGGCGTGGTCACCACCGGGATGCCGTGGGCCATGGCTTCGAGGATCTTGATCTTGATACCACCGCCCTCCGCCAGCGGCGCCACGAAGAGGCGACATTCCCGGTAAAGAGCGGTGAGGTTCTTCACGAAGCCGAGTGCCCGGATCCTCTGCGGCTGGTCGACCAGGGCAGCGAGAAAGCCGTCGGAACCGCGGCCGGCAAGCACTAATTGCCCTGTTTCCGTGAAGGGAGCGACAGCCGGCCAAACATTATCGACAAGAAATTGCGCTGCCGTACGGTTGGGCCGGTGGCCGAAGCTGCCCACGAACAAGAGACGGGGCGGATCACAGGGTTGCCACACCGGTCGCATCACTGCGGTGTCTACCCCGAGCGGCACGGTCCGGCAGCGCACCCCACCTTGCTGTTCGAGCAGAGCCCGGTCCTGGTCCGTCACACACACGGTACAGTCGACCCACTCCGTCGCGTCACGCTGCAAGCGATCCCAGGCAGCTGCTTCCGCCGCCAGCAGGGCGGCGCGCCAGCGGTGGCTGGCGGCGTCGGCTCGCCGCCGCCTCGGCAGGGAGCCCAGTTCGTGGGTATTGAGGACGAGGTACGGCCGAAGTCTCGTATCTTGTGATTGGGATCTAGCCTCCCGCCATCGCCACAGATCGCGTCCGTACAGGGCGAGCTGTAAGTATTCGATCTGGATGGCGTCCGGCCGGATCCGCTCGACGGCCGCGAGCAGTTGGCGTGAATGGCGTCGCGACCAGTACTTCTGCACGTAATAGGGATAGCGCGAAAACACGCTATGGCCGCCGGCCCAGGCCCGGGAGGCGGCCAACTCCAGGCGGGCAGCACCGCGGGCCCGGTGGTCGACGAACGGCAGGGGCAAGATGTCCACGCCCAACTCACGGACCTCGTCTGCCAACTCTTTTTCGCCGGGTCGTACCAGGCTGATCAGGGTGACCTCGTGGCGTCGGGCGAGGTAGGTCAGCAGGCCACGCACGGCCACACCGCCTCCGTGGCCGACGTTCCTGTGGGGAAGATAGGGTGAAAGCACCAGGATCCTCACGGGCCTTCACTCCGGGGACGACCTCCAGATCGGGTCAGCGGATCACGTAGCCCTTGGAGATCGCGATGTCTTCCTTGACCTTTTCGAGAGCGATCTCCCAATCTGGCGTTCCGTCCTGTAAATGAGACCGGTGTTCTTGCAACCAGGCGGCTGCTTCCTCATCGATCTGATCCTCCAGCCGCAGGTCTTGTAGGATCAGTTGCTCGATTAGAAAGTAGAAGCGCTCCTCATCGATTTCCAGATCGATCAGTTCCTCGTTCAGCAACCGGTCGCAGATCTCGTGAGCCAGCACGGCAATGCGTTCCTCTGACAGTCTCATGCCGGTTGCAGCCTCCGCAGTTTCGTTCTTGTAGCGGTTTCAAAGGATGAATCCACGTTTCTTAGCCACCTCGCGCTTCATCTTGGCCCTCAAGACGCCCATGTCCATCTCCAAAGCATCAATTTCGCCGCGATGCTGTCCGAGCAGCTGGTCGACCTCCTCTTCGACCTCCTCTTCGAGACGCATATTCTCGTAGATGATGTCGGCCACCATGCGGAATACCAGATCTGGGTTGCCTGTGATGTGGACCCTGTTATTATACTGGACCAACTTGAGGATCTTTTCGCTGAGATAATCGATTTTTGTGGGCGAAAGTCTCACGGTTTCCTCTGGCCTCTGGCCCGACCGTCGCGTCTGTGTCATGCTGATCAGCTAACGGGAGCGAATTCATTGAAAGCCTTTTCATGAGGCTTGGCAAGATATTTTCCCCGGCGTTAATTTGACGGCTGTGTTGGCCGCGTACAGGGACTGCCGGTCACGATTTTCACACTCGTAGAGGGGAACCTGCTGGGGAGGCCGGCGTATGAATAGCCGGTTTACAACCGGAAAGGATACCATGGCGGAATCGCATACACTCCCAACGGATCGGGCTGCAGAGCACGCCCGGCGTCTGGAGGACGTTCTACAGGAGATCGGCCGAGTCATCGTGGGCCAACGGCTGATGCTGGAGGGGTTGTTACTGGGCTTGGTCACGGGCGGCCACATCCTCTTGGAAGGGGTGCCGGGCCTGGCCAAGACCCTGGCCGTTCGCACCCTGGCCCGGGTGGTGAAGACCAATTTTCAGCGCATTCAGTTCACGCCTGACCTGCTTCCCGCCGACATCATCGGTACGACGATCTACAGACGGGAGACGGGCGAGTTCACCGTCAAGAAGGGACCCATCTTCAGCAACATCATCCTCGCTGACGAGATCAACCGGGCGCCTGCCAAGGTCCAGAGCGCACTGCTGGAGGCCATGCAGGAGCGTCAGGTAACCATCGGCGCGGAGACGTTCTCTCTC
>CBDURX010000351.1:0-3767 GCA_965369485.1 uncultured bacterium
TTGGCAATGAACCTGGGGGCCGCCGAGGTGGGTATTGCGCGCTTGAATCCGGCCTTCGTCTACTCCCACGTGGGCCGGGGACCCGAGCCGTGGGGAGAGCCCATCGTCAACACGCACCGCTACGCCATCGCCTTCACCCTCGAGATGGACTACCAGCAGGTGGAAGCGGCGCCGCGCATTCCCATCACTGCAGAGTCGGCCAAACAATACTTGCGAGGAGCTCTGATCTCCCTCGCTCTCGCCACATACATCCGCCAGCTCGGATATCCCGCACGAGCTCATATTGCCGGCAGCAACTACCAGATCATGGTACCACCCGTGGCTCACGACGCCGGTCTGGGCGAGCTGGGTCGCTTCGGCTATCTCATCTCACGGAAGATCGGCGCACGTGTACGGTTGGGGGCTGTCACGACGGATCTGCCCCTTGTGCCCGATGCGCCCGCCGTGTTCGGCGTCCAGGAGTTCTGTGAATTGTGCAAGCGCTGCGCCGTGAACTGTCCCTCTGGAGCCATCCCCGCGGGAGCCAGGACAGTAGTGCGTGGTGTCGCCAAATGGCCCCTGAAGGTGGAATCGTGTCTACAATACTGGCGCCACATCGGAACCGATTGCGGCCTGTGCATGAAGGTGTGCCCCTACAGCCATCCCCGCACTTTGGTGCACGACCTCGTCAGGTTCGGCATCAGCAGATCCGCCTTTGCCCGGCGGCTTGCCGTGCTCGGCGAGGATCTGTTCTACGGCCGCAGGGTTTGATCCCCTGCTCGCCACGCTCAGAAACCTTCCCTGACCCCCATCTCCAGGGGATTGCACATGAAGCTGTAGCTGGCTGCCAACCGCTCACGATAGGGTCGCAGAGATGCGGTCAGGTTCTCCGGCAACCCATCCGACCAAGCCAGACGATAGAAATCACTCTCCAGGGCGGCGATCTCGGCGGCCAGTGTCTGCCGCCAGGCGTCCCGGTCCGCGCCCCACCCGCCTTCAGCCCAAGCAGCTTCACCCTCGGCGATCTCCTCCGCCAGATCAGCTTGCTGGTGACGCAGCATGGCCAAGAGCTGACGGTTCAGATACCTGAGGGTACCTTCGCGGCGGCGATCCCTGACCTCGAACTCGTCCAGATCTTCATCCTCCTCGTCACCGTGTCCCATGAGCACGAATGGAGGTCCATCGGCGGGCGATTTGCCGAGCCAGGAATAATAGACGACGGCGTAGATGTAGGTGTATTCGCCCAGCCCCATCCCGGCCTCGAGCAAGGCCTCGTTCCGCCGGGTCAGGTAGTCGAAAATCCCCGGCAGCAGGCCCAAGCCGGTGCGGATCGCCTTGACGATCTTCAAGGGCGACACCGACCACCTCCTATCCTCCATTTCGGTCAGGAGGGCCAAGGAATTCTCCATCTCCGTCCTCTGTGGCGCCATGAGATCACGGACCATTAAAAAGGACTCGAGCCGCCTGGGCGTAATGGTTCCGTCCGCGGCGGGTCGGTACTCACGGACGCTACCGTACTGCGCGGTCACACTCTCCATGACAGCTTCGGTCTGCTGCACATCCCGCACGATGTTCTTGATCAGGAAGAAACCGCCCGCGCCGAGGAGGGCGAAAGCGAGGATCATCACACCGCAACCGACACCGCAACCGATGAGCCATTTCTGAGAAGTACTGGCCATACAAATCTTCTTCCGCAGTTTGCCAGATCCTGCGCGACCTGGCAGAGACCCAAACAACAATGACTCTGATACGTGGCACGTGCCGGAATGATGCAGTGTCCTCTCCTCACTTGCCACAACCTAATTCATAAACAAGAGTTTTATTGCGCTGTTTAGAAAAGTCCTTTGACACCAACCCGTTATGATTTAGCATTAGAGATTCGTTGCCATTCTGTCGCTCGCAACCAACTCTTGGTTCTCGTCGGTGTCTGGTTCTTGTGGCACCGCAATTGGGCAAGCGCGCCGCGTGGACGTGGGATCAGTGGAGGTAGATACGCAATGAGCACTGCTGTCGTAGATCACAACACTCTTTACCGGTTGCCCTGGACGTTGCCGGACAACGGAATTTCTTGGCTGGAGCCGACAGCCCTCTGCAACCTCGCCTGTGACGGGTGCTATCGTAAAATCCCAAAGGATCCCCACAAATCCTTCGCCGAGGTCAAACACGAGCTGGACGTCTTCGAGAAGCTCCGCAAATCGGATTGCATCTCCATCGCCGGCGGCGAACCGTTGCTCTACCCCCACATCGTCGAACTGGTAAAGGAAATCAAGGCGCGCGGCTTCAAGCCCATCATCAATTCCAACGGTGTGCCGCTGACGAAGGAGTTGTTACGCGATCTGAAGGAGGCCGGCGTCTTCGGCTTCACCTTCCATGTCGACAGCAGGCAGAACCGGGGTGGCGCTTGGTCGGACAAGAACGAGCTGGAGCTGAACGACCTACGCCTCCACTACGCGGAAATGCTGGCCGAGGCCGGTGGCATAGCCTGTTCCTTCAATGCCACCATCTATGCCGAAAACCTGCCGTATGTTCCCGACATGATCGCCTGGGCCCAGAAGCATATCGACATCGTACACACCATGGTATTCATCTGCTTCCGACACGTGGTACCCAATATGCCGTTCGACTGGTACGCCGGCAGCAAGAAAGTGGACTGGACCGACATCTGGTACCATTCGGACCAGGACCGCGAAATCGAGATCAAATCCACCGACCTGGTCGAGAAGGCGAGAGAGAAGTTTCCCGACTTCACCCCCGCCGCCTATCTCAACGGCACCAAACAGCCCGGTGCCTTCAAGTGGCTGTTGACCGAACGTGTGGGCACGAAGAACAAGATCTACGGCTACTTCGGACCCAAATTCGTCGAGCTGATGATGGCCGCCTACCACCTCCGCAATGACAAGTACCTTTCCTACGTGTCACCCGCGACTGCCCGCATGGGCCGCTCTTCCCTGCTCCTGCTGTGGCCTTTCGATCGCGGCATCCGCAAGGCGGCCAAGTCGTACCTCACCGCCCTGGCCCGGAACCCTCTGCGCATCTTCCAGCGGATCCACCTGCAATCCTTCATGTTCATACAGCCCGTCGATTTCATGTGCAACGGCGAGCAGAGCATGTGCGACGGCTGTCCAGACATCACCGTCCACGGTGACGACCTCGTCTGGTCCTGCCGGCTGGAGGAGTTGAATAGCTACGGCAATTTCCTGCGGTCGATTCCAAAGCAAGACAAGGCCGAACAGATGCGCGGTTGAAGCACAGGTTGCGGCCACTTCTACGCGCTGGGAAAAAAGCGCCAGGGCATTCCCTGGCGCGTGTGTTCGAGAGCTATTGAACGGCCGAGTTATTTCTTGGGCGGATAGGGATCGAGCATCTTCCTGACGATGTCGTTGACATTCTTCTCCATCTGCTGCGGTGACACGTTTTGCTCGATCACTTTCGTGGCTATCGCACGCCACACCAGCTGCGTGTTGCTCGCATCGATCAGGTCGAGGACCAGGGTACCTTCCGTGTACTGGGTCACGTCTATGTTTCGTCCACCGTATCCCCAATAGGCATCACCGTAGCGGTAACCCCAATCGGTGACGTTGATCTTGTCTTGAGCGCCGGTGTGATAGGCCACGAGTATGTCCGGGTTCGCGTCGACCAAGCTTATCCCCTTGGCCTCGAGGGATGCATTGACGGCCTTCTTGACCCGTTGATCCAGCAGGCTGTTCCTGGCCAGCGCCTCCTGGGCTTCCCCGCTGCTCTCGTTGGACTGCTCGATCCAGGCGAAGGTCTTGTAGCCAGGGAAGAAG
>CBDURX010000352.1:0-3759 GCA_965369485.1 uncultured bacterium
GCTCAAGCGCGGCGATCTGACCGAACCTGCGCTGGCCATCATCGTCGCGGCCCTTTTTCTGGCCGGTGGTGGCAGACCAGAAAAGGAATCTACATACCGGATCGAGTGAGAGGCGTGAGTTCTCTGTGGTTTCATAAAATCGGGAGGGATACCGATGGTCGATTTGTCGTATCTGGGCATCACCAATGTCAGTGAAATTTTTCACAACCTATCCACACCGGCTTTGTGCGAGGAGGCGGTTCGCCGCCGCGAGGGGCACCTGGCTCATCTGGGCCCGCTGGTGACCCGTACCGGCCACTACACCGGCCGCTCGGCCAACGACAAGTTCATCGTACGCGAACCCACCAGCGAGGAGATGCTGTGGTGGGGCGAGCAGAACCGTGCCATGGAGCCCGAGGCCTTCGAGCGGTTGAAGATACGCCTGCAGGCCTACCTGCAGGGCCGGGACGTGTTCGTGCAGGACTGTTACAGCGGAGCCGATCCGGACTACCGCCTGAAGGTGCGAGTGCTGACCGAAACCGCCTGGCACAGCATGTTCGTACGCAACATGTTCGTACGCGAGTTCGACCGTGACATCCTGGCCAGCTTCGTACCCGATTTCACCGTCATCCACTGCCCGAACTTTCAGGCGATTCCCGAGTACGACCAGACCAACAGCGAGGCGTTCATCCTAGTGCACTTCGGCGAGAAGCTGGTGATCATCGGCGGGACCAGCTACGCCGGCGAGATCAAGAAGTCCATCTTCTCGGTGATGAACTACCTGTTGCCCCAGCGGGGCGTTCTGGGCATGCACTGCTCCGCGAACCAGGGAGCTGGCGGCGACACGGCCCTGTTCTTCGGCCTGTCCGGCACCGGCAAGACCACCCTGTCATCCGAGGCCGACCGTGCCCTGATCGGGGACGACGAGCACGGCTGGAGCGACACAGGGATCTTCAACTTCGAAGGAGGCTGCTACGCCAAGGTGATCCGCCTGGACCCTGAGGCGGAGCCGGAGATCTACCAGACCACACGCCGTTTCGGCACACTTCTGGAGAACGTGGCCATGGACGTGGAAAGTCGGCGGGTTGATCTAGAGGATGCCGCCCTGGCCGAAAACACACGCGCCTCCTATCCCATAACGCATCTGCCCAACATCGTGCATGACGGTCGCGGCGACCATCCCCGGAACATCATCATGCTGACCGCCGACGCCTTCGGCGTCTTGCCCCCCATCGCCAGGATGACACCGGCCCAGGCCATGTACCACTTCTTAAGCGGTTACACGGCCAAGGTGGCCGGCACCGAGCGGGGTGTGACCGAGCCGACCGCCACCTTCAGCGCCTGTTTCGGAGCGCCGTTCATGGCCTTGCATCCGACGGTGTACGCCGATCTGCTGGGCAAGAAGATCGAGGAGCACAAATCGAAGTGCTGGTTGATCAACACCGGCTGGACCGGCGGCCCCTACGGTACGGGACAGCGCATGTCCATCAAGCACACCCGCGCCATGGTGCGGGCGGCCTTGTCGGGCGCACTGGACGACGTGGGATTCGTGCCCGACCCGATTTTCAAGGTCGAGGTGCCGCAGCACGTGCCCGATGTGCCGGACGCGGTTTTGCAACCGCGCCAGACCTGGAGTGATTCGGCCGCTTACGACGCCAAGGCCAGGGAACTGGCCGACAGGTTCGCCAAGAACTTCACGGACTTCGCGGACGAAGCAGCGGAGGACATCCGAGAAGCGGCGCCGGTGGTAGGCTGACCCCGGTTGTATGTATGGAACCGGGCGATCTGACCATCCTTCACGAAGACAACCACTTGCTGGCCGTGGCCAAGCCGGGCGGTCTTCTGGTCCAGGGTGATCGGACCGGTGACGTGACTCTGCTGGAGCTGGCCAAGGCCTACTTGAAGGCAAAGTACCGCAAGCCGGGCAACGTATACCTCGGGTTGGTTCACCGGCTGGACCGCCCCGTATCGGGAGTCGTGTTGCTGGCGCGCACTTCCAAGGCTGCCGGGCGACTCGGACAGCAGTTCCGCGAGGGCACTGCCATCAAGACGTACCTGGCGGTGGTGCACGGCCGGCCTGCTCACCAGGAGGCCGAGGCCGTCGCGTACTTGGCGCCGCACGCAGACGCCTCCGGACGGACACACGCTTCTGCCCACCCCTTTGCCGGGGCGAAGGAAGCGAGGCTCTCTTACTGTATGCAGGACTGTGTGGAGAATCGACCTGAGAAGATAGCACTGTTGGAGGTCCGGCCACACACCGGCCGCCGCCACCAGATCCGCGCGCAGCTGGCCTTGCTCGGCCACCCCATCGTGGGGGACGTGAAGTACGGTGCCGCGGGGCCTTTGCCGCCTCGCGGCATCGGTCTGCACGCACTGCGCCTGATCGTGGCTCATCCCATCGGAGGAGCCAAGGTCGTGCTCACAGCGCCCCTGCCGGCCGGATGGCCTTGGCCCGCGGTCGACTGGAAAGGTTAGTTGGACAACTGGATGGGGGGTAAAAGGATGAAATTGGTGGCGTGGGAACGATCGGTTCAGGAGAGTTTGCGGGTCGGGGGAGGTCCGTGCCGGTCTGTTCGGCACGTGCTGGGCATCATCACGGCCGTGTCCATGGTCGGCGCCTGGGCGCTGAGCGGATGTTCCGCGGGCGACGTGGATATCGAGGAAGGAAGCGTCCGGAAAAAGGACATCAAGCTATCCGTGGGCAACGTGGTCGTGGGCCGCGACTGCCGCATCGAGGGCGACATCGTCCTGACCGCCGGCAATGTCGAGATCGGTTCCGGTACGGCTGTGACCGGAGACATCACTGTCACCCATGGCAACGTGGAGCTGGACGAGGGCGTGCATGCGGTGTCTATAACGGTGAAGAACGGCACCATCGATCTGGGCGCAGGCGCCGAAATCACTGGTCCAGTCACTCTGACCAACGGGGTTATCGACGTGCGCGGCGCCCATCTGCAAGGCCTGGTCAGGTTGAAGCGGGGTCGCCTGGAGGTGGGTGACGGATCCGTGCTCGCGGGTGGCCTGGAGGTGGAGAATTCCGGCCGCACGTTGCAGGACTCCTCCTATGTGATCATCGGGTCCGGTGCACGCGTAACCGGCCTGGTGACCACCCGCGGCATCGTACGATTGCGGGTTTCCGCTCAAGCCGACACCCGCGCGGCCGAGTTCAGAGGGAACTCGCCTGAAATCTTCGAATAGCAGCTTCTGCCAACGACTGTGTTGCCGACGCTACAGTCCAGAGGTGAAGGAGATAGAAGTGCAACGAGCATCACAACAGCTGACGGCGCTCATCGCCGTCTTCCTTCTGGTCGCCGTACTGCCGGCCGCTCTCCCGGCCGGCGTTGATGCCGCCAAGATCCAGTGGTTGTCGTACGCGGAAGGCCTGGCCCGGGCCAAGGAGACGGGTAAGCCGGTTCTGGTCAACTTCACGGCCAGCTGGTGCGGCTGGTGCAAGAAGATGAAGAAAGAGACCTTCAGTGACCCCGCGGTGATTGCCTACGTCAACGACAACTACCTGCCGGTCATGGTCGACACCCAGAAGGAACAAGCGCTCGCGGCGATGTATGCCGTCAGGAGCGTGCCCATGATCCTGTTCCTCACCAGTGAAGGTCAGAAGCTCACTCTGTTGCCGGGGTACGTAGAGGCTCCGCGGTTGCTGAACATCATCAGCTACATCGCGACCGAGTCCTACAAGACGATGGATTACGAAAGCTATGTCCAGTCGCAATCGGTGGAAGGTTGACGGCAGGCCATGATCGAAGTCGATGTGACGGTCATCGG
>CBDURX010000353.1:0-3757 GCA_965369485.1 uncultured bacterium
TAGAAGTCGAACAGGTAACTCTTCAGGTAGCGGTGCCTCGCAACGGCTTCGAGCAGGGCGCTGGCAAGCCGGTCCTTCTCGGTCCCGAGATCGCGAGCATAAAAAACGCCTCCGTAACATCCGTCCGGCATGGACTGGAAGCGTGTCAAGAGGCCACGACCGAACTCCACACCAGGCAGGATGGCGGCGGTCGCTCCGTCCACCTCGACCGCCCAGACGACCGGCCGGCCACCCTTGGTCCGCCACACCTCGGCGAACCCGGGCGACGCGAAGAAACAGTCCCCCACCATCTGCTGGACAGTGTCCCGGGGAAAATGGGCAAGAGGGTATCGAGATACTTTCATCGTACGCTCAGCGACTCTGGGTTGACCCACAGCAAGTCGTTCATGATTGGTACGGGCTTATACCGGATCCGTTCCCCCCAGCATCCGGTAGAGGCGAGGAGATCGATCCACCAGGAACTCACCGATCCCGTGACGGAAACGCTTGTAACTTTCCCTGGTCCACACCAGCACACCCCGCGGCAGCAGCCTGCTCGTCAGGACGCCGTCCACGAACTTCCACCACGAGAGCCGCAGACTGACCGGCCACGCGCGGCCGACCCCGTACAGTCGCATCAGCGGCACGAAGAAGCGGTGTACGAAGAGAATGTCCGTGGCCCGGAAGGTCGGCAGCCGCGTGACCACCCCCATGAAGTAGTGGTCGTATTCCCGGTCGGTCAGATAACCCTCAGAGGCGCACAGCTCGTGCAATTCCGTGCCGGGGTAAGGGTAGAAGATGAACGGGATCGCCAGATCCGGACGTAACTCCGCGTTCAGGCGCACCGTCTTGAGCGCCTTGGGCAGGGTCTCCTCGGGTAGACCCACCATGTTGTAGGCCCACAGCTGCATCCCGTATTCTCGCAGGATGGTGAAGGCGCGCCGGATGTCCGCCACCGTGAGTCCACGCTTCAGCACCCGCGTAGTCATGTCCTCGTCACCGGACTCGACTCCCATCCTCACAATATCGCACCCCATGTCCTGCAGGATCTCCGCAACCTCCTCGTTGACGAAGTCGGCTCGCAGGTTGCAGGAGAACGGCTTGCCGACCATCTCCTTGTAGAGCGGCGCGAACTCCCTCAACCACTTCCGGTTGGGGAAGATGATCGTGTCCAGGAACTGCACGTTGGGCGCTTGCGGCATGTACTGCGCGACGAGGTCGCGCAGCTGCTCGGCGGCGCGCCGGGGCGAAAGGTAGCGCCAGTAACGGTCCCCGCCGGCAGAGATCTTCTTCAGGGTGTGAACGCAACAGTAACTGCACTGGAAGGCGCAGCCGCGGGACATCAGGTAGGGGAACAGCCCGCGCCGCACGGTGTAGAGCCGGTCGAAGTCGAACAGCGAGAGATCCGGGGCGGGCAACTGATCCAGATCCTGGCAGAGAGGACGCAGGGGATTCTGGACGATGGACGTTCCGTTGCGCACCCAGAGATTCCGGATATGTGAAGGATCGCGCCCTGCCTCCAGATTCTCGCACAACTCCAGCAGGGCGGATTCCCCCTCGCCGACGCAGGTGAACCCCACGGCGGGGATGGCCGAGACATCCTGGGGCGCCAGAGTAGCGTGGATACCGCCGACGGCCACCGGCGCGCCCGTCTCGGCGTGTGCCCAGGCGCTCCACACGGGTAGTCTGCGCGCGTAGTGGCTGTTGGCGGAGAACGCCACAAGGTCGGGCTGAGCGGCCCGAATCCTCTGGCGAAACTCCTCCTCCGTCGGCGGGGTCGTCATGTGATAGAGGTCGACCTGGTGTCCCGCCTCCTTCAAAACCGCCGACAGCAGGGCAATGCCGTAGGAGGCGACCCCCGTGTAGTTGGTCAGATCGGCGGAGAGATCTGGATAGACGAAGAGAAGACGCATCGACCGTGCCATCCCCGATCATCGTTCTCGTTGGAATATTTGGAATTAAGGAACTAATTCTACCACATCGGGGCGGGTTGTGCCACGGCTCCGGACCGTGCTTGCCCGCGCCACTGAACCGCCCGCTGACACGACGCCCGTTCTCGCCATGGCGCCGGCTCACCTCACCCCATCTGCCGGCGCGTCCAGGCCACGACCACCGGGCCAGCGAGTAGACCGTAGACGCCGACCCCCGCGGCGATCATGACGGCCGAGTGCCAGTCGGGCAGGAATCTCAGTACCAGCACCATCACCGCCGCCGCCAGGAGCGAAGCCGCCACCGGACGCAGCAGCTGCCGGGCCAGCAACCGCCGGCACAGCCAGCCGGTCCAAAAGAAGAACAAGGAGTGGGACAGGAGCATGGCCCAGCAGGCGCCAAGGGCGCCGTTCTCCGGCACCAGCAGGAGGTTGCCGCCGACCGCCACCAGTGCGCTGCCCAGAACCGCGGGGAAGCAGGCCTGCTGGCGATCGCAGGCTATCAGGGTCCTGCTGAAGAACAGTCCCAGGGACAGAAACACGTAGGACACGCTGAGAATCTGGAACACCGGTCCGGCGCCGCTGAAGGCCTCGCCGTAGAGGTCGGCCATGAAGCGCTCTCCCACCGTGTACCCGCCGGCCGCCACGGGCAGGAATCCGGCTGCTATCAACCCCAGATACAGGTTGAAGCGGTCGCGAAACAGTTCCCGCGACTCACGCCACAGGCGCGACAGCTTGGGTAGAAACGCCTTCCACAACACCTCGATGGCCACGACCAGGACGAGGAGGATCTTCGCCGCCGCGCTGTAGCTGCCGGCCACCTCCGGCGCGGCCAGCAAGCCCAGGATGATCACGTCGACGCCGATGACGACCCGTGCTGTCAGGTTGCTGGCACCGATGGGCGCCGTCTGGCTAAGCCGCTCCCTCCACTCCGGCCAGCCGCCGTACCGTGGTCTGACGGCTCCGCCCAGCCAGCGTTTGACCTTCAGAGCCATGACCGTGTTGACGGCAAAGATGCTGATCAGGAACAGCAGCGGTACCCACCGCTGGGCCGGCCAACCCAGCCAGCCGTCCAGCAGTCCCAGCAACGGAAACACCAGCAGGGCATAGACCAGGCTGCGGCAACTCTTCACGATGCCCACCCAGGTCATCTGTTCCAGGCCGATGCCGATCCAGTCGTACATGAAGATCTGGGGCACCACGACCAGGCAATAGAGGATCAGTATCCACGGGTCCTCGGCGAAGGTCGGAAAACGCGGCAGGATCAGGATCCCCAGCAGCAGCACGATGACACCCTGGGGCAGCAGCAACCCCACGTGCAGGCTGGAGTAGCGACGTACTTCCGCGGGCCGGTCGAGGCGGGCCACCTCCCGGATCCCCAGGGAGAACAGGCCCCACTCGGCGGCGATGAGGGCGTAGAAGGACACGGTGGCGGCGATCTGCAACACACCGAACCAGTGGGAACCGAGTGTCCGCGCCAGATAGACCAGGACGGCCAGGTTCAGGAGCTGGGCCAGGACCTGGGTCCCGGAGAGGACGCCGAGGTTGTGGAGAAGGTTCTTTTGGCCGCGCATTACTCTGAACCCTTGGCCCTACACCAGTAATTTGGTGCCGTCACCCCATCTTGCGGTGTAACCATCTCGCCCCTCCTCTTGCCGGCAGACCGCCTCGCATACTATGGATTGGCCACAGTCCTTCGTCATGACTCGTGACCGGCAAATTTCAAGATGCATCATTGCCAGGTGGAAAACAATCCGCTGAACAAACAGAATGACCAAGCAGACTCGTGGTGTTTCACCAATCGTGGTAGGCGAGTGATCTGCACAAGGAACAGCCTGAACTTCGTCGCC
>CBDURX010000354.1:0-3754 GCA_965369485.1 uncultured bacterium
CATCGTCTCGGTAGGTAATAACTCTTACGGTCACCCTCACCAGGAAGTTCTGGACCGGCTGGTAAGCTTCGGCGCTTTCGTTTATCAGACCGAGATCGGTACGGGCGGTACTTTGCCGCCTCAAGACCTGCAGGTCGTGAGCGACCACGTCATCATCGTTACCGACGGCTACGGAGAATACTGGGTGGACGGCGACCAGTACGTCATGGACGAGCCGGGCCCCACCAGTGTGCCGGACCTGGCCCGGTTCGAACTGCTGGGCAATTACCCCAACCCGTTCAATCCCGCGACCAGCATCATTTTCATCTCGCCCCGGCCCGGACCGGCGCGCCTGACCGTTTTCGATCTGGCCGGGCGGTTGGTCTGGCGCAGCGGATTCACCGCCGGTGAAGGCCGCCAGTCCCTCCTCTGGCACGGGACGGACTTGACCGGAGCCGCTTTGCCCACGGGAATCTACGTCTACCGCCTCGAATTGCCGGACGGGGTGGGGACTGGCCGCATGGCCCTGATCAAGTGACCTGCCGCCGTAGGACCTTCATGAATAATGTGGGTTAACCCTTCTGATTCCTCGGATGACTGCTCAGCTCGGTTCAGAGGTTTCGTCGCCGGCGGCGGGACGCCTCGCGGGTGCGTCCGCCACACTCTCCACGGCATTCCAGGCTATCCCGTAACCCAAGAGAACCTGAGAGAGATAGTGCTTGCGGTCGTTGAAGCGGGACCACGCCGTCAGGAGTGATCCTAACCTCGCCAGTGCCCGGCCGGACTTGCCGCCGGCCGCGCGGGCCGCGTTCAACCAGGGGATAGCCGCCATGAAAGCGTGGCCCGAGGCGGTATTGTCGTCTGCGAAGGGATGCCAGCGGGGTCCCCAGGTCTCGTCCGTGGGCCGTGACCCTCCCAGGCCGTACTGGAGACTCCACAAGGTCGGCAGCCCCACCAGCATGGCTTCGAGGTTGCGACGACCCCAGCGGGTGAAACTGCTGCTGTGGTAGGTGGCGTCCAGGGTCGCCAGCAACAGCCAGTTGAGGAACCAGAATCGGCGGCCCCACGGTTCGGCGAGCTTGGCGAGGCGGTCGCTGCTTTGCGAGCGTACGTGCTCCTTGTACCACTGGTCGCAGGCTGCGTCCGTACCGCTGTAGGCCAGGGCGCCGGCCCCCAGGAGTGCGCCTCCCAGACGTAGGAAACTGCGCCGGCTGTACATGCGCCGCCAGTGGGAACCGCTGCTCTTGAGCAGGGGACGGCCACGTCTGCGGCCAGTGACAGGGCGATGGAGAAAAACGACCAGTGCCGTGAGACCGAGCACGATCCCCATCAACACGAATCTGCCTCCGTTACCAAACAGAACAGCGGACGGACGCGAGCCCGTACCGCTGTTCCCTTCATGCTCCCAGGACCTGTCAAGGGACCCAACCTGTTTCCTTAGCGAGCGAGTGAACGGGCCGACGCGCCGATCATGATCTTGGACCAGCCAGCGAACGTGATGTGGATGCCGGCCAGGACACCCACCGCCCACACGTTGGACAGCGGCCACTGGACTAGAATGAGAATGGCCAGAACCACCGCAGCGGCGCCACCGAAGATGATCCACCCGCGGCCCTCGACACCCTTCAGCTTGAGGCCCTGTACGATGCGGTCGATGCCGTCGAAGAGGAAGAAGAAGGCCAGCACAAGGGTCAGCGAGCTCAGCCCGATGAGCGGCTTGATGAGCAAGACGATGCCGATGAGGATTGCCAGCACCCCCCCGCAGCAACGAAAGACACCCCATCCCACTGAGGGGGCCTTGAGGGCATTGAACAGCTCGAAGATGCCGCTGAAGAGGAAAATGATACCCACTGCGATCGCCACGCCCAGACCCGCATACAGGGGCGACGTGAGGGCAAAGAAGCCAATGATAATCTGTAGTATCCCGAAGATGATCAGCCACAGGCCGTGCTGTTTCACCTCGTCCACGACAGAGCTAGGTACGTTATCCGCCAACATGTCATCCTCCTTGGTGAGTATCGTGACGTTGAGGAGAGCTTGTGATGTTTGTTCGTGAATCCGAACTGGGCCCGCCACCGATGGGACCGAACCTACCACAGACATTTTAGGCAGACAAAGCAAATTGACCCGACCGCTATCACTGTCGTATGGCACCGGTGAGGTTGGGTGCCCAACCCGAGCGATGCGGTATATCAAACTGTGACAGCGCTTGCCCTGAGACACCAGGGCCTCCTTGCGGAGGCCCTGGCTGCGGGCGACATTCCCCCACCGGCTGCTGATTTCACCGGCTGCCGGCTCCCAGGTCTGCGCCCGCGGAACGACTCCGGCACGCGGACCGGCGCGTTCGCGCGACCCGGCTACCGATACATGGTCTTGAGGGTACCCCAGGAGGTTTCCTCCCTCGGGACCGAATCATCCACGAAGAGCAGGTAGTCTTCCGTCTCACCGTCCTCACGCAGGGCCGCGCCGTTCCAGTTGGACCCCACGGGCGACTCCGAGATCATGAAGCGCGACCAGACGTGTCCCAGCAGAGGCCCGATCTGGAAGGCGTTGGGGCCGAGGATCGAGATGGGTCCGGAGAACCCGATGGGCACCGGGAAATCCACCACGCAGTGCTCCGGCAGGAGGCCGTTGGGGCAAGGGATGGCGCCGCCCCAGGAACCATTTTGATCCCAGTCGATGAGCAGGTTGAAGTACCCGATCACCGGCATGGTGTTGGTCACGGTGATGTCCAGGTCGACACCCCAGTTGGCCATGGCGCATGTCACGCCCAGGGCCGTGGCCTGTCCCTGACAGGGAACTGTTTGTCCGTTCACGATGGTGTAGGGATTGGGGTACATCAGCCCTGCGTCGCCGTCCATGAAACATTCGTCCTGGTCGTAGGGGGGAAAGAGGCAAGTACCCGCGTTGCCGTCCACCTCGAAATCACAACCGGGTCCGAAAAAGGCCCAGCACAACGGCCCATGGTAGATGTACGGGGCCGGGTTCAGGCAGGTGGGGAAATTTCCGATCACACCGGTGGCGGGATATGCCAGAGCGCCTTCCGGCGCGTCTCCCCACTCTCCCACCGGGAATTGTTGCGCGTTAGCGGCTCCCGTGGCCAGGACGGCCAGCAGAGCGAGGGCTCCGATTTTCCATCCGTTGCGTTTCATCGTTCTTACCTCCCAATGGTGCCAGGACTACTTGGTTGCCGAGGCCGCCCGGATGTGCCGTGTCATGGAAACGGGTCGGTCTCATCCTTCTGATGTCCCTGTCATTTGGGAAGGGCGGATGGTCTTACATCGGGAAGGGATTTTTTTAACCCGGATTATTCACAAATGGCCGTTGCGTGGGAGCAATCAGGAACCGTTGCCGGCTCGCGGCACGAGCGGAGTCTTCCTGCCTCTCTCGTCCACGGCCACAAAGACCAGCTTGGCCTCGGTCACGCGGTAGACTTCACGCGTGTCGAAGCGCGCGGCGTCCACCTTGACATCCACGGTTACCGACGTCTGGCCCGACGATACCAGCTCGCCGTGGAAGGTAACCAGATCTCCCACATAGACCGGATGCAGAAAGCTCATCTCGTGGATGAAGATGGTCACGAACCTGTTCTCGAAGTGGTCGCGTGCGCATTGAGCGCCGGCCAGATCGAGGTGGGACATGATGACCCCGCCGAAGATGGTGCCGTGCATGTTCGTGTCCTTGGGCAGCAGAGTGATCTTCAGATATTCCTGCATGGCGTGCTCCCGGTTCACATGAAATCGACGAAATGAACGATCTAGAGTGGTCAAGCCCG
>CBDURX010000355.1:0-3739 GCA_965369485.1 uncultured bacterium
CAACGTGACGGAAATAATGCCTGACCGGCGCATCGAGCGCGGCGGCTGCCTGGTCCAGGCGGATGACCAGGAGTGGGATGCAACCATACAGAACCAACTCGGCAGTCTGTCAGAGATCGTCGAGGAGATCATGGGGGGCGATTTCCCTCTGGAGGGGGAACTGGCCGGCACACCGGAGATAGTTTCGACGGAAATGCAGCTTGCGGAGGAGAAACTCCCCCCCGGGGAGGACGTCGACACGGGAGAGGAAAACGGTGACGGAGAAAATCCGCCCTTGGAGTGATTGCCTGGCCAGTATCCGGCAGGCCGATACCATCCGGCCCATAGGCCGGGTGACGAATCTGGTGGGTATGGTCATCGAGGTGGCTGGTCTGAACGCCCCCGTCGGCTCACTCTGTCGCATCGAGACTGGCCGCAGCGCCCCGACGATTCTCTGCGAGGTTGTGGGGTTCCGTGGCACCACCTTGCTGGTCATGCCCTACGGCCACGCCGCGGGGATAGCGCCGGGACAGGCAGCCACCCTGGTATCCAGGCAGTTGACGGTTCCAGTGGGACCGGAACTGCTGGGCAGGATCTTGAACGGCCTGGGACAACCCTTAGATGGCGGCCCTTCTCTGGGCCGATTGGCGCGCCGGCGCATGTCTGCCCCGCCGCCGGCGGCCCTGGCCAGACAACGCAAGACGGAAGTCCTGACCACCGGTATCCGCGCTGTGGACAGCATGGTCACAGTCGCACGCGGTCAGCGGCTGGGCATCTTTGCCGGCAGCGGCGTGGGGAAGAGTGTCCTGCTTGGTATGCTGGCCAGACACGCGAAGGTGGATGTGAACGTGGTCGCCTTGATCGGCGAGCGAGGCCGCGAAGTGAAGGATTTCATCGAGCGAGACCTGGGATCGGAAGGACTGGCTCGCAGCGTGGTGGTGGTTGTCACTTCCGACGAGAGCGCGGTCATGCGCGCCAAGGGGGCTGAGACGGCCATGGCCATCGCCGAGTCATTCCGGGAGGCGAACCGGAACGTCCTGTTCCTGATGGATTCGGCCACGCGTTACGCCATGTCCTTGCGCGAGATCGGACTCGCGGCCGGCGAGCCACCCACCACCAAGGGATATCCCCCCTCTCTGTTTGCGGCGTTGCCCCGTCTCTACGAGCGCGCAGGTTGGTCGGCCGTCAATTCCATGACCGCCTTCATCACTGTCTTGATCGAAGGCGACGACATCCACGATCCCGTGGGCGATGCCATGCGTTCGATCCTGGACGGTCACCTCATGCTCAGCCGTGACCTGGCCCGGCAGAACCACTACCCGGCCATCGACATACTCGGCAGTATCAGCCGCCTGCGCCAGGAGGTCATGGACCAGGAGGTGTTGGCGGCGGGGGCCAGAGTCACCCGCTGGCTCAAGGCACTCGAAGACAACCGGGATCTCATCAACATCGGTGCCTACGTGCCCGGATCCGATCCCCTCGTGGACACGGCGTTGGCCAAGGAGACGGCTATCAAGACGTTCCTGCAGCAACCGGTGGAGAAGTTCGCAACGCTGCAGGACAGCCTGCAGAGGCTGATGGAAGTGGCGCGGGACGAGGCGGCGTGATGTTCCGCTTCCGCCTGGAGAAAGTGCTGGAGCATCGCCGCCGACTGGTGGACCGAGAGAGTGTGCGATTGCAAGAGGCCACTCTGACCTTACACCAGATCCGGGTACAAGGGGATGCTCTGAGGGGAAAAATCACCAAACTCGGTCGGCACGCCGACACTTTGCGGCGGGCGGGACAACCGGTACAGCTTTGGCAGCTCCAGACGGGTTTCCTCGCGGTTCAGGCGCAACGTTTGGCTGAATTACGGGAGTCTGAACAGGTGGCCGCGGCGTCTGTGAAGCGCCAACGCGAGAAGCTGATCGAACTGCAGCGGGACAAGGAGGTCCTGGGGAAGCTCGCCGCTAGGCAGTGGCAGGAGTGGAATCTGGCGGTGATGCGGCGCGAGCGCAAGGAATTGGATGAGATAGGCACCACGCGCGCAGCGCTTCGCCGCGAGACATAGCTGCCACGCCGCAGGTAAGAGTTGCCGTGCCACGGCGTAAGCACCGGGAGCGAAAATCGCAGTATTTGCGATAACACATTGATAAATAGGGTGATAGGAGATTGCCCGTTGGTGGAAAGTTCGCCGATCGCGATGGCATCGCGGTTGCCACGGAATTTTCACCTCTATCGTGTTCGACCGGCGTGGGCCGGAATTGAGGAGAAAGTGCCATGAAGAGCGTTGCCGTTATCTCCCTGGTCACCTTCGTGCTCATCTTCGGTGGGATGCTCCTGTTGACCAGTCATTTGCAGAAGACTGTCGAACAAGAGGAATCGTTCCCGCAGTTGAGTCCGGATGACTATGTGGCCGCCGAGCGTCTCCTGGCGGACATGGCCATCGAGCGGGACCGTCTCCAGCATGAGAAGGAAAAACTCCTGGCTCTTGAGCAAAAGCTGGCGGTAGAGGAGAAGATCATCGACCAAACCAAGCTCAAGCTGGAAGAGGTCATCGTTCAACTGCGCACGGAACAGAAAATCTATAACGAGGCAAAAGAGAAATCGGCGCGGAAGCTGGCCAAGATGTACGAAGCCATGAAGCCGAACAAGGCGGCGCCCATCCTCTCGTCGCTGGACATGGAGATCATACTGGAAATCATAACCCGCATGAAGGAGAAGCAGGCGGCCAAGATCTTGTCATACATGGACGCTGGACTCGCCGCCCGCATCAGCACACGCATGAGTATGAAGGGAACCGGTTGATGAATCAGCTATCTCTCCTCTCCGAGGTCATCGTCCCGACATTGACGGGCAAGGGAGCTGCCCCCCAGGAGGCCGACAATTTCGCCCAGGAGTCGGACAGCGCAGCGATGGCGGAGGTTGCCGAGGCCGGCCTGCTCTCGTTTCCGGGCTTGTTGGCTGCCTCTCTCACCACAGGCGCAGACAGCCCTTCGCCCTCGCATGAGCAGGCACCAGACGGCGCAGAGGAACTGCTTTCGGACGACAAGATGTTGTCGCAGTACATGTTATGGGGGTCGAGCCAGGGGGCGAAGATGCCCGCCATGACGTCCTCGCCCGTCACAGGCCAGGTTCCGGTGCCGTCATCCAGTTCGTTGGGCGGCGATCTGCCCGGTTGGGGCGACAAGCCGGCGACGGCGGAAATGGCGCCACGGCTGCCGTATCTCAAGCCGGTACTGGTGGAGGTGCAGAGCGCAGTGCGGGCGCCCAACGACCAGGCGGCCTCGCGGCTGCAGGAGATTGAGCCACAGCCTGCCATGCGCCCGGTCACAGCCCGCCTGGGCAGCGGGACAGGCATGGAGGTCGGTGCGCATCTCGTGGCGGGGCAGGAGAGTGAAAAAATCGGCGTAGAAGTCAAATTCTCGCCTGAACAGAACGTGGCATCTGTGTCTGAGGTGCAGCAAGACGGTTCGGTGGCCGGAACGCCGGAGGGAACCTACAGCCTGGCAGGGCTCGCGGCATCCGGCGCCGAGCCGGTTCCACTGGCTAAGCCGTCACCGCACACGGGTGAAGTGGAAACGACTGCAGAAACGGGCCGCATCGCCGCCTGGCAAAGTGCTACGAACGCCGGAGTCGTTCCCGACGCTCCGATCCAACCAGCAATGCCTGCTGTCGTGACCACGACTGGAGAAAGTGTAACGCCGACGGAGATCCGCACCCAGGTCTTGACACAGCTGTGGCAAGTCGTTGCGAATCAGGACGGTGAGCAAAAGATCAC
>CBDURX010000356.1:0-3738 GCA_965369485.1 uncultured bacterium
GAATCTCTCTTGCGGTGGCTGTTGTCCCTGGCCACTCGTGCCGTCAGGGCCACCAGCGGCTCCATCATGCTCTACGACGAGAAGACCCGGGAGCTGTACATCGCTTTCGCTTACGGTCTGAGTGAGTCGACTCAGCACGCCACGCGTCTCGCCCTGGGGGAAGGGATTGCCGGCCGCGTGGCCCAGAAGCGTTGCTCCGAGCTGGTGCGCGGCCGCGACGAGGCACGTCTCGATACCAGCAGCGACCGCCCGGATATCGTCGCCGCCATCAGCTCACCTCTGCAATGGGAAGAACAGCTGCTTGGTGTTCTCAACGTCAGCGTCGCAGAGGGGAACCCCGATCTCACCGATGACGATCTGGCCACCGTCGACCGCCTCGCCCGCCGCATCGGACTGATTCTGCACCGCTTTCTGGACCTGCAAAAAGCCCAGACCGGCGAAATGTTCCGCGCCACTGATCGAGCACTTCAGGAACTTATGCTGAAGACGGACGACCTGCAGACAGTGCTAGCGGCGTGGGCCAGCACTCTCGCCATCACCCTGGAGTCGACCAGCTGTTCACTGGCTGTAGTCTGCGACGACGGTAGCTTGCTGGTGGCCGAGGGCAGGTTCGACGGCGAGACCAGCATCGGGTACGAGACGACCCAGAACCACGCCTGGAATGAGGTCCAGCAGACCGGCAGCCCTTTGGTGGTGCGGCAAGCCGAGACCGGCACTGAAGAACGTGGCGGGTTGACGGTGTTTTATTTGCCGGTGGGCAGCGATCCCGTCCTGGCGGTGCTGACCGTCGTTTTCGGTACTGCCGTCGAAGCCCACCGTTTTCACGAACTGTCCGGGGAGATCCTCTACTTACTGGAGAAACGGCTGGTCGAGCTTCTCCGTCGTGTGACACAGCAGGATCGGCTGGAGCGGCTGACCGAGCTGACGACCGACCTGACGGGCATCGCGGCCGCATCCAGTCAGGAGGCGGCGAATCGACAACGCCTCGTCACCGAGATAGCACGCCGTCTCACAGGTGCCCGAGAAGTCTACCTCGTGACGGAGTTGGATGGACCAAGGGTGCAGTTGCACGGCGACGAGCGTGTTCCGGACTCGTGGCTTGCCGGGGCCGGACGGCTGCTGCGCGAGGCGTGCGTTGATGGCTGGCGGGTCACCGTTCTGTCCGATGTCAACGCACCGCGCCTGGAAGAGACCTGCCTGCTGGCCGTCCCTGCCAGTCGCGAGACGCCAACACCCGGCCTGATCCTGCGAGGTAAGCATCGACGGCATGCTCTGGACGGAGCCACCTTCACTGCGTTCGACGCCTCCCTGGTACAACGTCTGGCACGCCTGCTCCAGGCGCCATCCCCTGCTAAACCGGAAACCCCAGGTCCACTCCCTACGGTTCCCGAAAGCCGCCCCGAGGCGGAGCCAATCGCATCGGCCGCACCCGAACCGGTTACGACGACCCAGCGGGAAACCATGCTCGAGGTCCTGTGTCGTGAGATGGACCGCTGCGACCGTTACCACACCACTTTCGCCCTGACCGCTTTCCGACCCCAGTATCGTGGTTGGGACCTCACCGCCGCCCGTGACGTGGTCCGCAAGTTGGCCGAAAGCGTGCGCAGTTCCGACTTCGTAACCTGTCTGGAGGACGGTACACTTTTGGTTATCGTGCCAGAAGATGTGCAATCTCTCTCGCGTCAACAGCGGCGATTGAGCAGTCTTATGCGGGATCTGACCGGTCTGGCCGATCTGCAGATCGCCATCAGTTACACCATCTATCCCGGTCGTTACGAGGATTCCACACGTCTACTGGACGAAACCCTCGCCGCCCTGGGCAAGGCGTCTTGAGTCCAGAGGCAGCTCTATTCCCCCCAGGCAGCCTCGGCTAGTTCACCGCAACCCGTTGCCATTGACGCGCAGCAATGCTGTGTATAATCTGGGTTTCCGCGGCAACAGGGAACCAGGCACCCGAGGGGAACCATGGCCACGTACAAGCTGCGACCGATTCGTCTGCTGGACGACGCCACCATCGACCGCATCGCTGCTGGTGAAGTGATCGAGCGCCCGGCATCGGTGGTGAAGGAACTGATAGAGAACGCCCTCGACGCAGACGCCCACATCCTCAAGATCGACATCAGTGAGGGCGGCATGGCCTCCATCCGTGTGGAGGACGATGGCCAAGGCATCCGCTTCCATGATCTGCCGCTGGCCTTCGAGCGCCACGCAACCTCCAAGATCGCCTCTGCCGCCGACATTGTACAGGTAGGTAGCTTCGGCTTCCGCGGAGAGGCGTTGGCAAGCATCGCCGCCGTGAGCCGTTGCGACTTGATCTCGCGTTGCGAGGCAGAGAGTGTGGGAGGGTTGATCCGGATAGTGGGTGGTGCGACCGAGCAGCGCGAGCCCGCACCCCGCAACCGTGGCACCACGGTGACGGTCGCCGAACTGTTCTACAACACGCCCGCCCGTCGCAAATTCCTGGCCACCGCTGCGGCCGAGAAGAGAGCTGTCGTGAACGTGGTGACAGCCCTGGCGCTGGCCCACCCTGAGATTCGTTGGCAACTGGTGGCTGATGGGACGACCGTACTGGATTTCCGACCGGTGGAATCGTTGCCGGCGCGGGCCAAGGATATCCTCGGGTCCAGTGTCATGGAGCACCTCGCCAAGTTCGCAGGGAGCGAAGGTGGACTGACCGCCAGCGGTCTGGCCTCACGTCCCACCTGGACTCGGGGCAATCGCACCCAGCAGTTCCTCTACGTGAATCGCCGTCCCATCCGCAGCGCCGCCCTGAGCCAGGCCATCGCCCAGGCTTACCGGGAAGTTATTCCCCCCGGCCGCCATCCGGTGGTGATCCTCTTCTTGCAGATCCCTCTGGGGGAGGTGGACGTCAACGTCCATCCCGCCAAGAGCGAGGTGCGGATGCTCCTGGAGAGACGTGTCTTCTCCTTGGTCCGCTCCGCCTTGCTGGATGGGCTGAACCTCAGGCAGACCTCACCTTTCTCACAAAAGGGATTGGACGACACGATCCCGACCACACCGCCTGCGCCGACTGACCCCACTGTTCTGGCGGGACTGGCCCAGGCTCAGTCAGATTACCTTCGCCGCCACTTCCAGGCACAGCCCGCAACACGGACGGGTGGCGAAGGCAGCTGGAGCGGCGGAGCGGCGGGACAGTCCGAGCTCTTCACGGTTTCTGAAAAACGGAAGGAAACCGTCGCGGCGGGAGAGCTAATTCTGCAATCGGCACCATTCTGGCAACTACACCGCACCTTCATCCTCACCCAGATAAGGGGCGGTCTGGTCCTGATCGACCAGCACAACAGTCACGAACGAATCCTGTACAATGAGGCCAAGCAGGCCCTGGAGGAGGGTGAGGCGAGCATTCCGACCCAACAGCTGCTGTTCCCCGCCCACTTGGAGCTGACACCGACCCAGTTGCAAGCCTACCATGGACACCGGAACCAGCTCGCAGCTCTCGGCTTCACCGTTGAACCGTTTGGTGGGCAATCAGTCCTGGTGCAGGGTATCCCGACTTCCTTGAAAAACTGGACCGAAGGCCAGTTATTTCTGGACATACTGGACGATCTGGCTGCCGGTGGCCGCGACAGTGACGAAAGCCGCAAGGATCTGCTGGCCAGTTACGCCTGTCACGGAGCTATCAGGGCCGGAGAGTTGCTGACACTGCCGGAGATGCAAAACCTCGTGGACCAGCTTTTTGCCACCGACACTCCATTGTCTTGCCCTCACGGCCGGCCC
>CBDURX010000357.1:0-3731 GCA_965369485.1 uncultured bacterium
GCCTTGAGCGCGGCTTCCATCTGTTGCTCGGCATGCTCATTCACTTCGCTACTCATGGTGCGCCTCCTTCGTGATCCAGGTTCCCAAAGGCTCGCCTTGCACAACCCGCACGAGATTGTGCGGTTCCGAGATATCGAATACCAGCACTGGCAGATTCCGCTCGGCACAGAGGGTGATGGCGGTCAGATCCATGACTCCGAGGCGCTTGTCGATGACTTCCTGATAGGTGAGATGATCGTAACGGTGCGCATCTGCATGCCGGCGAGGATCCTTGTCGTACACACCGTCCACCTGTGTACCCTTGATCAGACAATCCGCGCCGAGTTCCAGGGCGCGCAAGGCCGCCGCGGAATCAGTGGTGAAGTACGGGTTGCCCGTGCCGCCGGCGAGAAGCAATACGCCCCCTCCCTGCAAGACCGTCAGGGCGGCGTCCCGCGTGAACGGGCGCGTCAGAGGCGCCACGGCCCGGGGACTGAAGACACGCGCCCGAATACCTTCGGCGCGAAGATAGTCACGCACGATGGCGGCGTTCATCACCGTACCCATCATGCCGACATGGTCGGCCGTGACCCGGTCGATGATCTCCAGGTTCGCACTGCGGGCCCGGAAGATGTTGCCGGCACCGATGACGATCCCTATCTGTATGCCGTCCTGCACCACTTGGGCAATGGTCTGGGCCAAGGCGGTCAACCGGTTGTGGCCGAACTGGTCCCCGTCTTCCATCAGAGACTCTCCGCTCAACTTCAGCAGTATCCTGGAAAACCGCATGCCAGACAAGATTCTCCTTACCTCCCGAACCTGGACAATCGAAAAAAAAAGCCCGGGCAGCCGCCCGGGCCAGGCTGCCGTGCCAGGCTGTCGTGTCAGGCTCCGATTTCGAAGCGCGCGAACCGATTGATGTTCATGTTCTCCCCGAACTTCCCGATCCCGGAATTCAGATAGTCCGCTACTGTCATTTCGGGATCTTTGATGTACGTCTGCTCGAGGAGGCAGATCTCGCTTATGAACTTGTCTATCTTGCCCTCGACGATCTTGTCAATGATGTTCTCCGGCTTGCCCTGCTCCAGCATCTGGCTCTTGTAGATCTCCCTCTCCTTGTTGAGCAGGCTGGGATCCACGTCCTCGCGCCTGAGCGCGATCGGATTGGTGGCGGCGATGTGCAGAGCGATGTTATGGACCATCGCCAGAAAATCTTCGGTGCGTGCGACGAAATCGGTTTCACATGCTATTTCGACCAGCACGCCGACCCTGCCACCGGGGTGGATGTAGGAGTCGACGACACCCTGGCTCGTCTGCCGCCCTTCCCTCTTGGCTGCCGAGGCGATACCCTTCCTGCGCAGGAATTCGATCGCCTTCTCCATGTCGCCATCGCACTCCTGCAGCGCCATCTTGCAGTTCATCATGCCCGCGTTGGTGGCCTGGCGTAGTTCCTTGACCATCTTGGCTGTAATCTCCATGCTTCCTCCACCTCTATGACGGCCACGCGGCCGTTCCGGTCGCGTGCTGAATGGGAATCCGGTCTCAATTTAGACTTGGTCGCCTTCCGCCGCCTGTAGGTCCTCGTCGACAACGGGATCTGTCGTCTCGGTGTCGGCAGAGCGGTGGATGACTTTGGGCTTGCCCGGTTCCGCCATATCGATGCTGGTCTCGTCACTGGTCAGCGTGGCGGTCGGGGTCTCAGCTTCTGCTTTGCTTTGGCCTTCGGCCTGGATCTCGACCTCTTCGTCCTTTCCCTCGGCCCGTGCAGCCTTGCCCTCGTCGATGGACCGCGCCACTATTTTCGCAAACAGAGTGATGGCACGGATGGCGTCGTCGTTGCCGGGAATGGGGTACTGAATCAGGTTGGGGTCGCAGTTGGTGTCGACGATGCCGATGATAGGAATACCCAGCTTGTTGGCCTCGCGGACGGCCGTCTCCTCCTCGGCGGTGTCGATAACGAAGAGAGCGCTGGGCAGGCCCTTCATCTTGCGGATGCCGCCCAGGTTCCGGTTCAACTTCTCGTAGGTGCGATTGATTTCCAGCTGTTCCTTCTTGGAGAAGTTATCCATGCGACCGTCGGCCATCATGGCTTCGATGTTCTCGAGCTTCTGGACGCTCTTGTAGATGGTCTGGAAGTTGGTGAGCATCCCACCCAGCCACCGTTCGGTCACGTAGGGCATACCGGCCCTGGTGGCGTATTCCTTTATGGCCACTTTGGCCTGTTTCTTGGTGCCCACGAACAGCACCGAACCCCCCTTGGCGGCCACTTCCTTCAGGAACCTCGCGGCTTTATGCAGGGATTTGAGGGTCTTCTGAAGATCGATGATGTAAATGCCGCCGCGGGCAATGAAGATGTATGGCTTCATCTTGGGATCCCACTTGCGGGTCTGGTGCCCGAAGTGAACCCCGGCTTCCAATAAGTCTTTCAGGCCCACGTCCACTACACTTGCCTCCTCAGGTTTGGTTGAGCCTCCCCGGCCATCACTGAAAGAGGAGAACACCGTTGGTGCCACCTTCCCCTTCCTCCAGCCGAGTGCGTCGTTGTGCCCACCGCTATAAGGTGAGCCGTTCCAAGCATGTTTTAACGCTTGGAGAATTGGAACCGCTTACGCGCGCCCGGCTGGCCGTACTTCTTGCGCTCGACCATACGCGAGTCACGCGTGAGGAACCCTCGCTTGCGCAGCGGTCGGCGATACTCGTCGTTGGCCACGACCAGGGTCCGGGCTAGTCCGTGACGCAACGCGCCGGCCTGTCCGGAAATGCCCCCGCCCTTGACCGTGGCCCAGATGTCGAACTCGTCCTCGAGATTCAGGGCAGTCAACGGAGCCATGACCTGCATGGTCAACGCCTCGCCGAAGTACTGGTCCAACTGGCGATTGTTCACTATTAACTGGCCGCTACCCGCCTTCAGCCATACACGAGCCACGGCTGTTTTACGACGTCCAGTAGCGTAATAACGCTCCTCCAAAATTCAACCTCCATGGGCCGACACGACGTACGCTGCGCGCGTCAGGCCAGTTCGACACTCTTTGGCTGCTGAGCCGCGTGTGGGTGGTCGGAACCCGCGTACACTCTCAGGTGGGTCAACTGACGCCGACCGAGGCGAGTCTTGGGCAGCATGCCCTTGACCGCCTGAGTTATGACCCGATCGGGACGCTTTTCCATCAGCTTCTTCAAAGGGATTTTCTTCTGGCCACCGATGTAGCCGCTGTACCGCAGGTAGATTTTCTTTTCCCGCTTTTGACCCGTCAGCTTCACCTCGCTGGCGTTGATCACGATGACATTGTCACCCATGTCGAGGTGAGGCGTGAATGTGGGCTTGTGCTTGCCACGCAGAAAAGAGGCCACCCGCGTAGCCACACGGCCGAGGGGTATGTCGGCGGCGTCGATGACCAGCCACTCCTTGGTAATCTCGTCCTTCTTCATGGAATAGGTCTTCACCACTCGTCCTCCAAAGACTAGGCAGCACAGGCCATAACACGCACGCACACAATACCACCCTCCAGCGATCTGCCTTCGTGGCGCTCGCTCGCGTAATTCATTGATCTACAAGCAAAAGTGCCGCTCCTGCGGCACAAGCCCGGCGGAGTAATCTAACAAATGCACTCCATAATGTCAAGATTCTTGGCTGGCCGTCAGGACTGCAGAGAGAGACAGGTCGTAGGGCGGCCGCAAGACGCCCAATTCGGTGATGAAAGCGCTTATCAACGCGGCCGGGGTGACGTCGAAGGCGGGGTTGTAGGCGGCGGTTC
>CBDURX010000358.1:0-3689 GCA_965369485.1 uncultured bacterium
GTCCCTGCCGACCTTCCCCGACTCAGTCGTTGAATCGGTCCATGATCTCCCGGATCTGTTGCTGCTGGAATGCCTCGAGAGCTTCACGCCGCCGCTCGCGCGCCGCGTGGATCAGCTCGGTCAGCTTCTCCACATCCGGCGGCTTGGTCAGGTACTCGGCCGCGCCCAACTTGACCCCCTCGAGGGCCGTATCCACCGTGGGGTGGCCGGTCAGCAGCAGCACTTCCACGTCGGGCTTTTCCCGCTTGATCCGTTGCAGAACTTCCAGGCCGTCCAGTCCTGGCATCTTGATGTCGAGAACGACCACGTCGATGTAGACCTCACCCAGCAGCTCCAGAGCACGTTTGCCGTTCTCGGCGGTGGTGACGATCATGTCCCGGCGCTCGAGCACGGTCTGAAGCGATTCGAGCAGCTCGGTCTCGTCGTCCACCATCAACACACTCGTCTTGTTGCCGAGAACCTGGATCTTCTCTGCGCGGGCCTTCCCCTTGCGTGCCGCCTCCCTGATCCGCTCCGCCAGGTCGTCCATGTCACACGGTTTGGCGATGTAATCGATCACGCCTTCCTTGGATGTCCGGAAGGCTTGCGAGACGGTGCCGTGACCCGTCAAGATGATGGCGGGCAGGTCGGGTTCCTGACTCTGCAGCCGCTGGAACAGCTCCTCGCCATCCATCTCGGGCATCTTGATGTCGAGCAGGACGACGTCGAATCCCCCGTACTTGGCCTGGGTCAACGCCTCCTTACCGTTAGTGACCGGCTTGACGTCGATTCCTCGGCGGGCCAGGGCTTTTACGGTGGCGGCGAGGAAGTCCTCCTCGTCGTCCACCATCAGCAGCCGGATCGTTTTTTCCTTCTCGTTCATGACAAACCCCCTCATGCGCGGACGGGCATGCCCTTTCCCGTGGGCAAGGGCAGGGTGATCCGCATGACGGTACCCCGGCCCGGCTCGCTCTCGGCCTCGATGCGGCCGCCCCACGACTGGACAATGCCGTAGCAGACCGACAGTCCCAGGCCCGTGCCTTTGCCCACCGGCTTCGTGGTGAAGAAAGGCTCGAAAATGCGCTGGATCTGTCCGGATGGGATGCCCGGCCCGTCGTCTCGCACCTCCAGGCAGACGGCATCCTCCTGGCAGTACGCGACCACGTCGATCCGCCCACCCTGCGGAAGGGCATCCAGCGCGTTCTTGATCAGGTTGACCAGCAGTTGCTCCAGCTCCACCGGATCGAGCAGGGCCTCCGGCAATCCCTCTGCGATCTTCAATTCCAGCTCGATGTTGGCGTCTGCCGCCTGGCGTTCCATCAGCGTCACGATTTCCCGCAGCCGTGGGGCGATCTCCGTCGGTTGCAGAAGCGATTCCTGCTTCCTGCCGAACTGCAGCATTTTCTGGGTGATGCCGCCGCAGCGAACGATCTGTCGCTTGCAGCGTTGGACGGCGGCGAGCAGTTCGTCCCGCGTTGGTGTGGCGGGATCCATGTCCTGGACGAGGTCGGCGATGTTGGTCTGCTGGGCGCTGAGGATGGCCAGCGGATTGTTGATCTCGTGGGCGAGCCCGGTGGCGAGCTCACCTACCGAGGCGAGCTTGGCCGAGCGTAGGAACGCACCGAGCATCTTCTCGAGCTGCTGGTTGGCGCTGTCGATCTGGCGGGTGAGGTGGCGCGTGGCGAGGGACGTGGTGCCGCCCACCAGAATCACCGACACCAACACCAGGGCCATCCCCTGACCGACAGCCCGGGTCACGGGGGCTCGAATCTCGGCGGCGTCCTGCTGGGCGACGAGGATCCAGCGGCCGCCGTTCAACCAGATGGTGGCCATGAATTTGGTATCGCCGTCCACCTGCAGCCGTAGATCCCTGACGCCGCGGTGGTCGGGAACCGGCGGCAGTGGTGACCGATCCATCACCGCCCCGACCAGCGGCTTGGTCTGGTACAGGCCATCCCGGTTGACGATGTAAGTTTCGCCGGTCTCACCCAGGACGCCACTGCGCACCAGATGGCTGAACTGCTCGCTGTCGATGGTGGCGCGCAAGACCCAGGAATCCCCCTCGTCCCCGACCTTGATGGCAACGATGCAGTGAGGAACCTGGCGGTAACCCAGGAACACGTCGCTGATGTAGACACCGCGCACGCGTACCTCCCGAAACCAATCTGTGTCCTTGTAGTTGTACCCCTGCAGATCGTAGGGGCCAAGGTAGGCCAGGTGACTGCCGTCGGGTCCGATGACGCCGAGATCGATGAAGCCACCGTCGCTGACCTGATTCAGGCCGTCGAACAGTTTCCGGAGATTTGCTGGGTTGGCCATCTCGGCCTTGGTGCGGGATTCCGCCAGCAACTCCAGTAATTTTAACCGTTCATCGAGGTACGACTCGATGGCCTGGACGTGGCTCTCCACCACCGTCCGCTGTAGTTCGAATGCCTTCTCCTCCAACGTGCGCCCGAAGATGACCCAACCGCTGATCACCAGCAGGCAGAGCGGCAGGAGGGAGACGACCAACAGGACGGTAACGATGCGCCAGCGGAGAGCCGGATGGTTGGTGGACATCGTCGATGGATCCCGCCCGTTCATGTTGTCTTCCCTAGCAAGTGTGCCACGACTGCCTGTCGATCCGGTCCCGGACCGGTAGCATTCATCCCTCAACAGGATCCGTGCCATTTTCCTGGGAGCTGGTGCGATACACATCGGGCTAATGAGTCTAGTGAACTGTATGCAGGGATTGGTGATGCGGAGATGAGCCGTCCCGCCTGGAAGGCGTGCAGGCAGATCTGCTCCTCCGTGGAGAGCGAGAAGCAGTGTAGCGGTGGGGTGAATCGCCCCGTCGGGGAATATCGCTCCGGTAAAAGTTGGAAGGGGCCAGGTCCATCACAGGGTTGTTTTCACGGCCCGTAGCGGTTTGACCCGGTGGGTCATTTCGCTTCGCCGTCCACCAAATTAGCTGGGGCAATGCGGTGTCGGCCGCTATTCGGCACCATGTCTCTGCCAGAAGCGGGTACGCCAAATCCATTCATTCGTAACGGGTTCCCAAGCACATCTACGTTTAGATCCAAACTGGACCAACCCTCATGTTGTGGCACATTTCCTGTTAAAGCACTGGTGTTACGAGGCTCGGGGTTGAGGAAAGGAAGGCTTGCAATGTCGCTGCAAAGCAGGTTGCGCAGAGTGCGTCGAGGCTGGCTACAGTCGGCAGATGAGAAGATGGGTGGTGGCTCCATCGGCACGCCGGGCAGCCGCGTGGATGGCCCTTACATTTGCCCCCACTGCGGCCACACGGAGCATAACCTCGGGTGCCTCCGCTGGTATCAAGTCATCTGCCCGGAATGCGGCGCGCCTATGAAACCGCTGCATTCATGACAAACAACTCATCCGCTGGGCGGAATACCTCAAGCAGGTACTGGTCTGCCCGGGAATCCGAAGGCAAGCGCCTACACCCTCCAGCGCAAAGCAGCATCACTGGTCATAGACGCTGGCGGGTCGCTCCATTGCCCTCGGGATTTTGTCCTTGGTTCGTCGTGGTAGCCTTGACTAAGGGAAATGGGGGGATTAGCTTTTCGGTAATGCGGTCTCCCCAATGCGAGTAGATGCCATGCCACATCCTAATAAACCCCATAGCTGCATAAATCCGGACAATTCCGAGATCCAAAAACGTTGAAAGACGGCTCCAGACATGGGATTATGGGATTACAACGTCACCATAA
>CBDURX010000359.1:0-3689 GCA_965369485.1 uncultured bacterium
TGCAAACGAACATCTGGATGCCGACCTGGGCGAAGTCCTCGTCGATCCTGAAGTCCTCGTCTTCGTCAAGACCGTTGAGTATCTCTTCGTCCTCCACACCATCTTCGTCGTCGTCGGCCCCGGTCTCGGGGAAGCGCTTGCCGCCGGCGGTATCGTTGCCGGGGGGACGCACGATACGGCCATTGATCCCTTCGTAAATCGTGTCTTCCAGCTCTTCCAGCGGCAGGATCTCGTTCTCGTATTCACCGGTCGAGACTAGCCTCTCGCCCAGGAGCACGCCGCCGACCCACAATCCGGCTGACCAGAGGTACTCGTTGCCGGAACCCGCGGGCCACTGGGCCGAGGGTGAATCGGAGTACTGGGTAACGCGCCCGGGTTCGGACCCGATCAGCCCCCAGTTGGTGATGTGCATTTGCAATTCGCCGACGTTCATCACATAGGAACCATCGGAGACGAAGATGCCTTGCGGTACGTCGTTTATGTAATCGGAGATGTCATGTTCCTGGTCGACCCAACCGCTCGCCCCCCCCGCGAGCAACAGTAGCGCCACCATGCAGCCCAGACCCGCCCAACATTGCAGCCCTGGTCTTCTCCGCACGTTCGTCCTGCTGATATCCGTCATGCCTTTCCTTTCACGTCCGGCCGACCTTGCGCCTGCGTTCAACCACGCAGCTGCGTTGTCAGAAGGTCCAGCCGATTCCGAGCCGGAACAGCCGGTGCTGGTCGAACACCCGGGGATCCTGGATCGGAATGAATTCGTCCTGGGTATCGCCGTTGGCGTCCTGCAGGTAGGCGCCGCCGTACTTGCCGGTCTCCGTCAGATAAGAGAGGTAAGCGGAGCCTGCGTTGACCATACCGGGGTTGATACCGGGAGACTCGTTGAATATCTGGTCTTGATTGATCAGGTTGAAGCCTTGCAGGTAAAAAGCCAGCTTCTGGCCGTAGAAATTCACGTGACGCTCGAACTGCACGTTGAGTGCGACCGTGGCCGGGTTCCGGCGGCTGTTCTCCAGCAAGGGGTCCTGCCGCCTGGCGTATCGGTCGACCGGCGTCCATGGCAATCCGCTGCCATAGGTGAACGAAAATGAGCCCGACCACTGACCCGGCTCCTGCAGCGCTAAATCCAGGTTGAAGGTGTGCCGTTGGTCCCAGTTGAGCGGCAGCTCCTGGTTGGGCAGGAACTCCAAACCTTCCGGGTTGGAGCCGAACTCCTGCTCCGACGCCACACCGTCGGCGAAGGAGAGTGTGTAGGCGATGTCGAACTGGAAGTTGTGGGAGAATCGCTTGTTCAGAGTCACCTCGATACCGCGTGACGAGGCGTAAGCCTTGTTGGTGTAACGGGCCAGGGTGTTACCGGTCTCCTGATCCGTCACGGTCGTGGCCGAGATGAGGTCGTAGATGTCACGGCTGTAGAGGTTGAACGTCCCCGCCAGGTAGTCGGTGAACTGGTGCTGTATACCGGCCTGGTAGGCGATGGTGGACTCGGCCTTCAGGTTCGGATTGCCCAGCACAGCATTGCCCCCGATGGGGTCCTGGCTCGCGAACAGGATGTCGCGGGAGGGGAACTGGATGAACCGCCCGTAGTGGAAGTGGAAACCGTCGCGCTCGGTGATGGGGAAGGCGAACCCCAGGCGCGGCGAGAACTGGGTCTTGTACTTGATGACGTTCCGGTTCACCTCATCGTTCTGGAGCAGGATCTCGGCGGCGGAACCGGGCGAGAACATGTCCCACCGGACTCCGTAATTGATCACCATGCCCTCGTGCTCCCAGCGATCCTGGAGATACCACGACGCTTCGGGGTTGTAGGTGTGGAACACGTTGCGATTTTGGCCTTGGGTGTAATTGCCCGTGAAGCGATTCTGGCGCTCGATGGCAGGATTCCCCAGGGCAAACTGCTGCAGGTCGTTGTAGAGAACCTGCAAGCCGGTCCTGACCAGGTGTCCGGTCCAGCGGCTGCTGGCCAGGTCGAAACGCATCACGTACTGCCGGCTGTACTCTTCCTGGTACTGGGGGAAGTCGCTTATGGTGACGAACAACGGCGTCAGCGGGTCGCTATAGTAGTCGATATTGCGCAGATAGATGGCGTTCTGACCCCAGAAGACCCCGGGAGACGTGACACCGCCGTGGTTGTATTCCCACGGCCACTTGTCGTTGACGGAAATCTTCCGGTCCATGGCCAACGCGCTCAGCCGCAGGGTGTAGAACGTCTCGTCGGTCAGGTTGTGGCGCATGATGATCTTCCCCAGCTGCTGGACTCGGTTGGTGGTGCTCAAGTTGTTGGCCGCGTTGAACCAGGTGTAAGAAGAATCCTCCTGCACGGTGGAGACGTTGGAGAAGGGATAACGGAATCCGTCGGACTGCGGCTCCGCGATCACCGTGTAGGTCCGACCGTCCACAGCCCGTACCTCGAGGATCGGCACCACCTGCCGAACCATGCTCGAACTGCGGATGTCCAGGACCACCGCCGGCCGTGCCGACTGAAGCATGTTCTCGAACCAGGGGCCGTAGAAGACAGGGACCTGACGGTTCAGGTTGAGGTAACTGTCGTCACCCGGCGTTCGTACCACAAGTGGCATGAAGAGGACACGCTTGGAATACCCCGACACGCTCCAGTTGGGTGCGTAGAACTCCTGTGACAGCGTAGAGTAGGTGTACTCCGCGGTCATCTTCAGCGCGTTGCTGAAGGTATAGGCCAGCTTGGCCGAACCCTTGGCACTGTTGAACTGGCGTCGCCGGAACTTGAACAGCGTCGTGTCACCGATCTTGACCTTGTACTCGGGCCGGTGTGCCACCGACGTGTTCTCCTCGTCGGTGAAGATGACGTCGCCCGAGAGGTAATAGGTCAACTTCTTTACGGGAGTCGGTCCACCGAAGCCGTATTCGAAGCGGTCGTAATTGGTGTAGGTTCGGTCCTGCCGTCCGAAGTAGTCCGTCATGTAGCGCAGACCACCCTCGAAGTGGTCACCGCCGGTCTTGGTCGTGATGTTCACCACGCCCGACATGGCATTGCCGTATTCAGCGTCCAAGCCACCCGTGACGGTGTTGATCGCCTCCACCGCCAAGGTCGACACCTGCAGGGCCCGTCCGCCGAGGGGATCGTCCACGGCCACGTCGTCTATGCGCATAGAGACCTCGTTCGAGCGGCCGCCGCGCACGTAAATCTCGCCGGCACGCATCACGATGCCGGCTTGGCGCGCCAATGCATCCTCTACCGAGTCGATTGCGTAGGTCTGGAATTTGTCGCCCGAGATCTTCTGTTCCGCCTTGGCGCTGGTGACATCCACCATGTAGGCCTCGCCGGTGATGTCGAAGGTGCCGAGTGTTTCGACGATGACCACCTTCAGGTTGAAGGCCACCTCCACGGTCTCGCCCGGCCGTATCGTGATCGCCTGATCCTCAGGTGCGTAGCCGAGGTACAGCACCTGGATGGTGTAGTTGCCCGGCGGCATACCCTGGAAGTAGAAGACACCGCCGCCGAGGGACATTGTGCCACGTGTGGTGCCCTTGATCAGGACGTTGGCGTAATCCAGTAGTTCCCCGCTCTCCGTATCTCGGATAACGCCCCGGATGGTACCTGGAGCCTGTGCCCAGCCACCACTTGGGACCAGCAGTACAGGGAGGGAAACCAGGACAGTCAAGACCGCGAGCCACGTCACAAGGTAGCGACGGAGCATGGTGGCGCTCCTTTC
>CBDURX010000360.1:0-3675 GCA_965369485.1 uncultured bacterium
CGCCCTCTTTTCCCGAGCGACCGTGAGGTGTCCATCGCAGTCGATTGGGCCGGAATGAAGACTCGCCTGCCGCGCAGCCAGGCAGTCATGGAACTGCTGCGCCAGCTTGGCCTGCGCCGACCGCTCGACACGATAGCCAGGCTGTCGCGTGACATTTCCGCTACCGTGGAGGCCGTCGAGGAACCGGATGCCGCCTCAAAGAATACAGTGGCCGTGCCTGGGACCACGACGGCTACGGAAGTTGCTGGCACGACCGACACAGAGGAGGACGCCCTCGCTGGCCGTGGCTACCTGATCCTGGGCACGGAGGACGCCCTCGCCGCCTACCTGGCCGATTTGCCCGCTGGTATCGCTTTGGCGGTGGACACCGAGACCGACAGCCTGCGCCGGGACACGGCAACACTGGTGGGCATTTCTCTGGCTGTTCCCGGCTACCCGCCTGCCTACGTGCCGGTGCGGCATCGCCGGCAAGAAGAGCGCGGTGGGGGGGCTGTCCAGACCGCTCCGACCGCGGACGAGGGAACCCTGTTTGCTGCCGAAGCGGTGCTGAGCGAGCTGGACTGGGTACGCCGCCGTCTGAAACCGTTGCTCGCTGACGAGTCCCGTCTGAAGGTCGGTCAGAACTTGAAATACGACGAGTGGATCCTGACCCGCCACGGCATGCCGTTAGGCGGCCCACGTTTCGACACCATGGTGGCCGCCTACGTGCTGGACCCTGGACGTCAGCGCTACAACCTGGATGATCTGGTCGCCGAGTACCTGGGCGAGCAGGTCATGTCCTACAATCAGCTCTTCGAGGCGGGAGATAAACGGAGAGACATTCTGACAGTGCCGCTGGCCAAGCTGGCCTTCTACGCGGCCGAGGATGCAGATGTCACCCTACGCTTGCACGAGTCTTTGCAGAAGGCTCTGGCACAAACCGGTCTGGAACGACTCTTCACCGAGATCGAGATGCCGTTGTCGTCTCTCCTGTTCACCATGGAGCACAACGGGATCAAGATCGATACTACGTTCCTGAGGGAGCTGCGGGATCGCTTCGCCACCGAATTGGACAGACTCGAGAAGGAGATCCATGCAGCGGCCGGTGAACCGTTCAATATCCAGAGTCCCAAGCAGCTCTCCCGCATCCTCTTCGAGAAGATCAAGCTCAAACCGGTCAAGAAGACGGCCACCGGTTGGAGCACCGACGTGTCTGTGCTGGAGGTACTGGCCGAGGCTCACCCGCTGCCCTCCTTGGTTCTTGAATTCCGACAACTGGCGAAATTACAAAGTACTTACGTAGATAGCTTGCCACAACTCGTGAACCCTGAAACCGGTCTCATCCACACCTCTTACAACCAGGCGGTTGCAGCGACGGGGCGACTTTCTTCCTCCGATCCGAACCTGCAGAACATCCCGGTGCGCAGCGAGACGGGTCGACAGATCCGGCGGGCATTCGTGCCGCGAGCTGCAGAGAACGTTTTCTTGTCGGCTGACTATTCACAGATCGAACTGCGGCTGCTGGCCCACCTCTCCGGTGACAAGCGGTTGACCGAGGCTTTCCAGGAGGGCGGCGATGTACACCGCCGGACGGCGGCTCTCATCGCGGGCGTGTCCGAAGAGGAAGTCACGTCACAAATGCGCAGCAGGGCCAAGGCTATCAACTTCGGCGTTATCTACGGCATGGGAGCCGTGGCCCTGGGCAAGCAGATCGACGTCTCCACCAAGGAGGCCAAGATCTTCATCGAGACCTACTTCGCCACCTATCCCGGCGTGAGGATGTTCATCGAGGCGATGAAGGAGAAGGCGCGCAAGGATGGCTACGTCGAGACTCTGCTGGGCCGGCGGCGACCGCTACCGGACATCCTGTCCCAGAACAACCGCATCCGCAGTTTTCAGGAGCGGATCGCCGTGAACACACCCATCCAGGGAACGGCGGCGGATCTGATCAAGCTCGCCATGATCCACATCGACCACGATCTGCACTGTGGTAACCTGGCCTGCATGCTCCTGTTGCAAGTGCACGACGAACTGGTGCTGGAACTGCCGCACGCGGAGCTGGACGAGGTGAGGGAGTTGGTGCGCGCGCGTATGGAGGGCGTGCTCGCACTGAACGTTCCGCTGGTGGTAGACATGCACGTGGGACGGAACTGGGCGGAAGCACATGGTTGAGATGGACGAGAGTGAGCAGGAGAAACCGTTCCGGATGCAGTGCTGGGTTGTGACCGGCCCTGCGGGTGCCGGTAAGTCGCTCCTGACCGATTACCTTGTGGCCCGCGGTGCTGGCCGTATCGATGGCGACGCCGTGGGGCACGATCTGCTGCGGCAGCCCGAGGTGGCCCTTGAAATCGTGCGGGAGTTCGGCCCCGGTGTGCTGGTGGACGGGCAGGTGGATCGCCCCCGCCTGGGCAGGATTGTGTTCGACGACCCGCCCGCGCTGGAGCGCTTGAACGCCATCATGCTCCCACGTCTAGCCGTGCGGTTTCAGGAGCGCTTTGCCCACTTGGCAGCCACGGAGAAGTACAGGCTTGCCGTTCTGGAAGCAGCCGTTTACTTTTTGTTGCCTTCGCTTGAAACTGTCGACCTGACCATAGCCGTCGTGGCGGACGCGGCTTTACGTGAGGAGCGGTTGGTGGGCGACGGGCGCTTGACCCGGAAAGAAGCGCGCCGACGTATCGCGGCGCAGAAGGATTGGGACGGTTTCTGGCCACGCGCGGACGTGGTTTTGGTGAACGATGGCTCGCGGTCCGAACTGGAGCGGGCCGCTGCGCGACTTCTCACCCAACACCTGGGAGGATGTCAGTGAAAGAGACCATGGACAAGCTGGTCGTGATCCAGAAGCGGATCGCCAAGCTTCAGGAGGGTCTTTGACTATCCTGCCCTCCTGGCAGAACAGAAGCTGCTGGAAGCCAAGCAGACCCAGACCGATTTCTGGCTCGACCGCGAAGAGGCAACCCGTGTCCTGCGACGCAGCCGGACCCTGAAGCAATGGCTTGCTCCCCTGGCGGAGGTCGCGCAGAATTGCGAGGATCTGACCGTTCTGGCCGAACTGGCCGGCGAGGAGGGTGACGGGGACACCGTTGCCGAGGTCGAGAAGGGCCTGGAGGACCTGACCGCACACCTCGAGCGTCTCGACTTCCAGTTCCTGCTGAACGGTGACGATGACAGCCGTGGCGCCATCCTCGAGATCCATCCGGGGGCAGGTGGCACCGAGTCCCAGGACTGGGCCCAGATGCTCCTGCGCATGTACTGTCGCTACCTCGAGCGCAACGAAATGAAGTACAAGACCATCGACCTGCAGGACGGCGAAGAGGCGGGGATAAAGAGCGCTGCCCTGGAGATCGACCACCCCTTCGCCTACGGTTACCTCAAGAGCGAGTCGGGTGTGCACCGCCTGGTCCGGATCTCGCCCTTCGACGCCAAGAAACGGCGGCACACCTCCTTCGCCTCCGTCTTCGTTTACCCGCTGGTCGATGACAAGGTCGAGGTGGAGATTAACTCCACCGACCTTCGCATCGACACCTTCCGGGCCCAGGGCGCCGGCGGCCAACACGTCAACAAGACCGATTCGGCCATCCGCATAACCCACGAGCCTTCCGGCATCGTCGTGCAGTGCCAGTCGGAGCGCTCTCAGCACCGCAACCGGGAGAGCGCCATGAAAATGCTGCGGGCCAAGCTCTACCTGAAAGCTCTTGA
>CBDURX010000361.1:0-3647 GCA_965369485.1 uncultured bacterium
AACACGAGGATCTCGCCGATGGCCCGCGTCTGGCTGATGTCCACCAGCTGGCTCTGGGCCGAGAGGTCGATCTCGACCGCACCGAACAGCATGCACTGCCTGGACCGCGTGGCTATCCTGACCTGGCGGCGGCCCCTGCGCGGGTCGATGCTGTCGTGGTAGGGCAGTCGAAGCTGGATCCCACCGATCGGCGCCGCTCCCTCGTCCTGCCGACCGTTGCGGATGCGCTCGGACACCTGGTGAGCCTCCTCGGTCCTGTCCAGAACTCGGTACTCGTCCAGCATGATGACCGTGTCCGCCATCTCGAAGTAAGCACCGGAGCCACCCATGGCCAACACGGTGGAAACACCCCAGTTCCGGAATAAGCCCCGGACCCTGTCCACGTAGGGAATGATCGGCTCCTTGTCCTTGGCCACGAGGAGTTGCATCCGTTCGTCCCGGATCATGAAATTCGACGCGCAGGTGTCCTCGTCCATCAGCAAGCACGTGGCGCCGACCTCGAGGGCCTCCACGATGTTGGCGGCCTGGCTGGTGGACCCGCTGGCGTTGTCACTGGAGAAATGTTGTGTATCGATGTCGCCCGGCAATTCGCCGATGAAGTCCGAGATGTCGACGTTGTTGACGTACCGGCCATCCTCGGCGCGGATCTTCACGGCGCAGTGGGTAGTGACGACCTGCTCGCGGCCGTCGCCGGGGATGTGATTGTAGACCGAGCGCTCGATAGCGTTCAGCAGGGTGGATTTACCGTGGAAACCGCCGCCGACGATCAAGGTCACACCCTTGGGCACGCCCAGGCCACTGAGCCGCCCGGCATTGGGTGCCTCGATTTCGACCCGCAGGGATTCCGGGGCCTGCAACGGCACTGTCCGCTCGGTCGCCAGCGGTCTGTCGTCCACGCCGCTCAGGCGCGGCAGGATGCTGCCTTCGGCGACGAAGGCGATCAGTCCAGCCTCCTCAAGCTGGCGGCGCAGGTAGCACTGATCCTCCACCGTCTCGATGAATTGCTTCAGGTCGGCACGGGCCAGATTTCGATAGATCAAGCTGCGCGCGACGATGCGAGGCAATTCCTCGCAGACCAAGCGAGCGGCGTCCTGGCCCGCCACGCTACGGCCTTCCCCGGGCAAGCTGAGGACGAAGCGAGCTTCAACATCACCCCGGTCGATGCGCATGGCGCTGCGCTCGATGACCTCCTGTCCGCCTCGGTCGATGCTCAGCGAGCCGCCGATCACCCGCCGCCGTGGTCGTGTGGTCTCCTCGCCCACAGTGGTGTGAAAAGCGCGGATGAGGAAGTCCTGCAGGGCGACACGGCGGATACGGTCGCGATATAACTCACGCGGGATCTCCGCGACCCGGGCCGGGACGTGCACGCGCAGATGACTCGGCGACGCATACGGATCGGCTTGAATGTGGTCGAAGAAGAGACGGAATCCGTCGAAGTCGTAAGCACCTTGGAGTGCTTTGTAAGCCTTGTAGCCACGGCCGTTGATGTTGTGGAGGGCTCTGCGCAGGGCCGCGGCGGAGCGCACATTATCAGAGGATTCTCTGGCTTCCTTGGTCTCCACGGCGGCCTCCTCGACGGGGGCCGGACGGCTCGCCCCTTCAGATCGCTCTGCTCACGCAGTCCTGCGTGATGCGAGTCAACCTGCGATCATGAAGTCGGCGAACTCGCCCCGGGCCTCGGACCACTGTACTTCGGTGGCGTCGACACGGGCGTGAGGGGGACCGTTACAGGCCCAGTGCAGCAACTTTTCCAGACCGCTGCGGTCTCCCTCGGCGACGATGTGAACGGAACCGTCCGGTAGGTTCCGGACCACTCCGGTTACACCGCACAGCTGGGCCTCTTGGCGAGTGTACCAGCGAAAAGCGACTCCCTGCACCCTGCCACTGACCAGGACTTCCAGCCGCTCGGCCAACACGCTCCTTCCCGACGCCAGCGGAACAGTTTACCACAACTGTCCATTGGCCCGCATCATTCATGAAACGCCCGCAACGAGTCAGCAGAGCCACGGCAAACCGCGGCTGTGTCACTTCTCGTACTGCCAGGCATGTGACTCGACTCCTGCAGGCGGTGCCATCCACGGCCGCACGTAATAGTGCAAGCTCCGTGACAAAGGGCGCACATCGCCAATGATCTCGTCCTTTTGGAAATCGAAATCACCGTAGAGCGGATTGTATTTCCGGTTCAGACCGAATGACAGGCCGTAGAGCTCGCCCTCGAGGTAGCAGACCGTGAACCCATCGGTCCAGGCGTCATCCAGTCGCTTACCCAGCAAACGGTCCAGCCAGCCATCCACGTCCAGGATGACCCAGCCACTGTCCAGTCGCAGAACCCACAACTTGCTGGCGGAGTGGATTGTCACCTGCCCCTCGGAAGCCACGTGGATGTTCGGCCCGCCCAGGTACCACTCGCTGAAACGTAATTCCTGCGAAATGACAAGGCTGCCGGGGTGGTAACCGAACACGCTGTACGGCATGGGCAGATCCATGGCTTTTTCGAGGGTCAAGATCCAGATCCGCGTGACCGTGGCGCCACGGCGAGATTCGACCTCGTCGCCGGTGGCGGGGCGGCGTTCGATGCTGACCAGATCCTGCATCGGCAGCCGGCTCGTTCTTCCCGTCATCTCTATGCGACTCTGCAACTCTTCCCGGGACCAAACGCCCAGGGAATCATCCCACAGGACCGCGATGATGAACTGGAAGAAGGGGTCGCGCACCTCGGGTTTGCCGGCAGAAATTGCAGGTGTCCCCGTGTCTTCCTTATCCTGCGAGTTCTCCGCCTCGACTTGAGCCGCGGCGGGCTCGACCGGGTCCAGATGCTGGGCAGCCACGGTGGGGGACAGGAACAAGAACAGAAGCAGGGATAGAGTCGGGCAACTGCGCCGACGTTGTCTCATATCGAGGCCTCCAGCGCTCGGAACGACGCGTGAAACCGAGTGTCGCCAGCCAGTTCGGGGTGGAAGGTCAACCCAAGAATATGCCGTTGCCGGATTGCCACCGGCTCGCCTTGCCGGGTGGCGATGACCTCGACCCCATCGCCCACGGCGAGGATGCGCGGTGCACGGATGAAGACCGCCGGGAAGGGGTCGTTGGAACCGTTGAGTGCATCGACGGCGATGTCCTCGCGGAAGGAATCGATCTGACGGCCGTAGCCGTTGCGCAGAACCTGGCAATCCAGCAGATCGAGGGGTACGACTCCGTGATGGCCGCTCTCCTCGGGCGCCAGCTCGCTGGCCAGGAGGATAAGCCCCGCGCACGTACCCATGACGGGGTGGGCGACGGCGAAATCACGCAGTGGTTGGCGCAGTCCGCAGCGGTCGATCAGACGAGCCAGTGTCGTCGATTCGCCACCGGGGATCACCAGCGCAGAGCATCGCTCCAGCTCGACAGGACGGCGCACGAGACACGTTTCCGCCCCCAAGGCGCTGAACGCCTGGCAGTGCAGTTCGAAATCGCCCTGCAGGGCGAGAACGCCGATTGGCGCATGCATGAGGAACCTCACCAGCCTGGGATGAGTCTACCAACCCCGGGAGGCCAGTTTCTCTTCTTCCTTCATGCCGGCGACGTCCAGGCCGGCCATGGCCTCTCCCAGATCCAGGGAAATCTCCAGCAATTTCTGCGGATCGTCGTAGTAAGTGACTGCCTGCACG
>CBDURX010000362.1:0-3646 GCA_965369485.1 uncultured bacterium
CGGCGCCGGGTACGTTGACATCTCCGACCCGGTAGCCCCAGTACCGCCGCATCGGGCCCAACCGGATCGGTTAGTTGTCCCAGCCAGCCTCGCGAGCCCGCGCCCCCAGTCGTTCGATGCCCGCCGACCAGGTCCACTCGTCTTCCTCATTTTGAACGACATCATAGCCATTCAACTTGGAATATTCACGGACATCGTAGTCGACCCCGAGCTTCCAGCGAGATCCGATGCCCAGACCGATCCCCGCGGACCACTCCCTGGGCATGGTGAACCGGAAACTGGACTGTGACGTCTGGGCCACTCCGTTCAGGAGAATCTTGCGGTCCACGGTCACCTCGTGCTCCGGGGTGTAGGAGCCGCCGATACCGAGGCGGCCGAATGGCTCGAGCAGGAGGAAGAACGATGTCGAGGTGCCACTGAATTCATCGGTTTTAACACGTTCGGACGGCAGGTAGCCCGTTTCGACGAACAGGGTGGTGTTCTTCTCCCGGATACTACCGTCGAGCAGGTTGAGACTGGCGGCAATATGAACTCCCCGCATCAGCCTCACGGCCGCGCCGAGGGGGATCTCGAACTGGGTGCCCTCGCGCTGGAACTGCTCTTCGCCCAACACGACATCGTCGTCGACTTGCCAGGAATTGGGGAGAACACTCATGTACTCGGTGGCGCGGCGGGCGCGGAACCCCGCTGTCAGGGCTCCCAACCGCCCCTTGAAGGGAATGGCGACCCTCACATTGGGCGTCAGCAGCCGGTAAGTGCGTCGGGTGTCCACGGCAAGTGTGGTCGCGGTCTCGCTGAGCCTGGACTCGAGGTAGCCACTGAGCAGGATGGCGACGTGATTCAGGCTGGTGAGCCCCGCCAAGTTCTTGAAACCAGGAACCAGGGTGTCGCTCTCGGCCATGCCCCAACCGCCGCGCCCGTCCATGCGGGCGTCGTAGTTTTCCACGTTCCCGCCCAGGTTCACCAGGCTGAAGGGGGTCTGGGCCCAACCGGTCACCGGGACGATGGACAAGAGGCAAAGAGCGGTGTAGATGGTACCGCGCCAAGGACGAGGAAGGCTGTGATGGCTGCCTGCGCGCGCTGTCACTATCCCCCTCCCGTGATATCGTTGTCCCGTGTGTAGACGATCTTCAGATAGGGCCGGTTGTCTGGGTCAGGATCCGCGGTGCCGAAAAAACGGAAGCGCACGAGGTAGAAGGCGGGATCCACCGGCGAGAGGTTGATGCCCGGCCCGAAGAAGTCTTCGGCCGCCGTCAGGGCGAACGTGACCGGCTCGTCCGGAGTTCCGTTGAGGTGGCCCTGCAGGAAACTGGTGACGGTGAACTCCAGCACCACATCGTCCCCCTCGGCGCCCCCGGGATCGAGATTGGTGCGGGCCGAAATGATCTCCACCTGGTTCTCGAGCTCCTGCAGTGTCGTGGTGAAATCACCGCCCGGTGCGTAAGAGGAGTCAACCTGGGAAAGAACCAGCGTCTCCAGATTGCCGTAGCTTTGCACCGTATCGTTGACCACGTGGAAGATGGCACGGTTGATGAACACGTGCGCCGGCACGGCGTCGAGGCTGTACCGGAAATACGGATAGCTGCGCAGGTGGGTGCGCACGACGATGCCGTTGGCAAAATTCGTGGGGATGGGGTCCAGGCCGTCGAAGGTCGAAACATCCGCCATGGGCACCATGCGCAAGGGAAGCACGTCGAGGGTATCCGCGAACGTCACCCGCAGGACCGGAAAAGGTAACGTTCCTTCCAGCAAGGTAGGCAGCTGGGTAAACTTGGTCAACTCCGCGGAGGAGAAGCCGATGAAACCCGGCACCTCCTGACCGGTATCGCCCTCCGTGATCATGATGCCGGTGTGTCCGTCCGCCTCGTACCACTCCAGGTACTTGGTCTCGGAAAAATCGAGGATGATCTCTGCACCCACCTCTTCGAGGTTATTGGGGTGGGCGTTCAGGAAATCCGGCACGACCGCGGGATCAGGTCCCGGATAGGCGGAAACATCCAGCGTGTCGGCCAGCTCGAAAACGTGATAACTCTTCACGAGGGCCTGGCCGTCGACCCTCTCATCGATGTAGAACTTCAACATGTACAGGAACAGTTCGACCTTCGTGATGTTCAGAGGTGTGAACAACGAGTCTGGGTATTCCGAATCCGGTATCGCCGAGAAGTCGTACCGCGCGAGCAGGGACGAGCTCTCCGTGCCCTGATTGCCGAAGTAGAGCACCTGCCTCTTGTCGAAAGGCACCTCGGGATCGTCCACAGTCAGGTTGCCGAACGCGTCGAAGCTGTTGATCTGCAGTGGAATGAGTACCGAATCGATTACGGAATCGTAGAGACCAACGCCGGTCAGGTTGGGATCCTCGCTGGTGCAGCCCGCGATGAGGGCACTTACCAGAACGACCGTCACGGCCAGCCCGAGGCAGATACGCAGGGAGACCTCGCGTGACGGCAGGAAGTTCGCCCTGGTGTCCAAGATCAGCTTCTCCCTTCGCAGGCTGCCGCCCGACGGGCGGCAGCCGCGGATTCTAAGAGCGGTCTCGGCCCCGCGTCAAGGCACGACACCGCGGTTCAGAGCTAAGGGCTTTCCAGCCGCCTTGCCGACAGGCTGACCCGTGTGAAACCGCTCGTCTTGACCATATCGATCAGGTGCACCACATCGCCGTGATCCGCGCTCGCGTCCGCGCGCAGAATGATCCGATCCTCTCCCCCGGCCGCCAGCAACTGGCGCAGGGCGGTTTCCAGTTCTTCTTCGGGCATCGGACGATCGTTCAGATAGACCTGGCCGCTAGCAGTGAGGTAGAGCACGGCCGGCGTCACCGGTGTGTCTTCTGCTGAAACGGATCGCGGCAGGACCAGGTTGATGGCCGGCTGGTACTTGAAGGTCGAGGAGACCATGAAGAAGATCAGGAGCAAGAACATCACATCGATGAGAGAGGTGACGTTGATGATCTGACCCTTGCCCTTCTTGTGGGGACGAAACCGCATGCTCACTGTGCCCCCACCGTCTGACCACGACTGGCCTTCCGCTTGGCGCGCAAGGTGTCCAGGACCTTGGAGGCGTAACTTTCGAGCTCGAAGATGATCCTGTCGGCCCGTCCCTGTAGCCAGTTGTGCCCCACGAGGGCCGGTATGCCGATAGCCAAGCCCATGGCCGTGGTCACCATGGCCTCGGAGATACCGGTGGAGAGGTCTTCCGGGTTGCCCAAACCCGTCACGGAAATGGTGGCGAAGACCCGGATCATGCCGGTCACGGTGCCCAGCAAGCCCAGCAGCGGGGCCACGGCGGCCACCGTCTCGATGGCGCCCAGGTGCCGGGTCAACTGCTCCGCTTCCTGGCGACCGGCTTCCTGCAACACGTCCCGGGTGATCTGCCAGTCGTCATCCGCGTGATCCAGCCCCACCATGATGATATTGGCGAAGGGACCCGGTTTGCGTTTGAGAATGGCATAGGCCACGGAAAAATCCTGACTGGCCGAGAGGGTCTCCACCACCTCGACGATCTCCGGCACGACGATCCGTTTGTGCTGCAGGGTGAACACCCGCTCGATGAAGATGGCCAATCCCAGCAGTGAGCACAAGATGATGGGAATCATCACGTACCAACTAGTCTGTATCAGTTCCCACATGGGTGTCGTTTCCTCCCTCGGGGG
>CBDURX010000363.1:0-3645 GCA_965369485.1 uncultured bacterium
GCACTCATCTCATCTCCGGCTCATTTGGCGACGACCACACGGCTGGGCCGCAGCACCATGTCGTGCAGCATGTATCCGGTCTGAACAACCTCGACGATCTGGCCGGAGGTGGTTCCTTCCTTCTCCACCTGCTGGATCGCTTCGTGGAGACTGGGATCGAATTCCTGGTCCATCGCTTCGATCCTCCGCAATCCCTGCCTGGTGAGGACATCTCTCAAGCGCTGGTGGGTCAACTCTACGCCGGCCTGGATACTGTCCAGATCACTCTTTTCACCGTCGCGGTCCCGCATGGATTGCAGCGCCCTCTCGAAATCGTCCAGCAGTTCCAGGAGATCGCGCATGATGTCAGCGACGGAAAACCGACGTGTGTCGTCAAGCTCGCGTCGTATCCGCTTGCGGTAATTTTCCAGCTCGGCCACCGACCGTAGCCAGCGGTCCTCGTACAGGTCACGCTCTTGACGCATGATCTCCAGGGGCGAGAGCTCTTCTGCCGCCACTGTCTCCTGTTCCGCCGCGTCCTGCGTTTCGACCGCCGTGTCCAGGTCCGAGTCCTGGTCCGGGTCCTGCTCATCCTGTGGCCGCGTTGTATCGGCGCCATTCGCGGTGGTGTCTGCATCCCCTTGGTCGGCAGATCGCTTGTCATCGGCTTCTTGGACCTCGGGGCGATCTTTCTGGTCTGTCATGGGCAATCGACCTCTCGATCGTTGGATATACGCGCTAAGAGTTCTCCCGATAACATGTTGCCGGGCCAGCTAGCTGATGAGCTGCAAGGATCGTCGCAAGACATCGATGCCGGAAAAGACCCGTTGGTACGGCATGCGGCGCGGTCCCAGCACGGCCAGGATTCCCCGGCGCCCGGACCAGTCGAACGGTGCGGTGAGGAGACTGAACGATTGTAGCTCTCCCACGGGGTTCTCACTGCCGATCCAGACCGCGAACTCGTCGCGACCCGGTGGGGTGAGACGATGCAGAACATCACGGATTGCACTGGGGGATTCGAGAAAGCGAATGAGAGCCTTCAAGTGACCCGGTTCGGAGAATTCGGGCTCGTCCAGGATGTTGGCCACGCCTTCCAGCTCGATCTCGCTCTCCTCCACCGGGCTGAAGAGGTCCCGCCCTCTTGTTGCCAGGTCCGAGGCACAACGGTTGGCCAAGGAATCGGATTTGGATAGCGACACCAGCACGCCGGCACGGATTTCCGCCACTGTGCGGCCACTGATTCGCTCCGACAGTATGCGCCCGGCAGCCTCCAGAACCACTGGCGGATAGTCGCGGTCGAGCTCGAACTGCCCCGTACGAACCATGGCGTTCTCCAGCACCAGAACCATCAGGACCCGACGGCCTTCCTTGGGATAGAGATCCAGTCTCAGAGCGCGCACGGAACTCCACGAGGGTCCCAGAATGATACTGATGCTGGCAGTGAGCTTGCTCAGCAACGTCGCCAGAACCTTGACCATGGATCCGCTCCCGGCCGACTGTTGTAGATCGGCCGTCACCATCCGCTGCATGTGTTGTGACGTCTCCCAGCGACGCAACGGCCAGGCCGAGAGAACCCGGTCCACGAAGGCACGGTACCCCTGGTCTGTCGGCAGGCGGCCGGCGGACGTGTGTGGTTGCATGAGGAAACCGTCGTCCGTGAGGCGCTTCATGACGGCGCGGATGGTCGCCGGCGAGCAGACCCCACGTAAATACCGCGCCACGAGGCCGGAACTGACCGGCTTGCCGGTCTCGATGTTCAGGCGGACGACGGCGTCGAGAATCTCGAGGTTCCTGGTGTCTGCTTTTTTCATATCCGCCAACAGGATGGAGGTTACAACCGGTCCTGCCGATCACAAAATCGCAGGTCACAAGTTAATATGGCCTTTTCAAGTGTGTCAACTCGCCTAGGAACGCCCCGGGGCGAAAGAAGCCATCCGCTGCCGACGCGAGCAAGCTTTCGAGGCAGTTGATACGCAAGAAGCCCTTGGCGGTCAAGTGCAAGGCGTCGTCCTGAAGACGCCAGAGCCCATCCGCGACCCCTGCGGCCCACGGCAGGGCGGATGCAGGCAATTCGCTCAATGGAACGCCACTCGTCGTGCGCAGGGCCAGGATCAGCCGTTCGAGGCGGCGCACGGCGGGGTCGAGCGATTCGCACCATGCCTCCGGCAACTCCGAGCGCTGCAGTGCCTGCAGGTAAGCCGCCGTGTCGGCGAGGTTCGCGTACCGGCGTCTGCCCCAGAACCCGTGGGCCCCCGGTCCCAGGCCCAGATAGGGAACTCGGCGCCAGTAGTTGCGGTTGTGCCGGGACTCCTGCCCGGGGCGGGCGAAGTTGGTCACTTCGTATTGACGCAGCCCGAGCCGTTCCAGTTCCGCAACTGCTGCCAGGTAAATCGACTCGATCTGGTCGTCCGGGAGCGGGGTGACCCTCCCGGAACGGACCGCTGCAGCCAACCTTGTACCCTCGTGCAGTTCCAGGATGTAGAGGGAGATGTGACCCACACCAGTGGCCACGGCCTCCGCCAGTTCGGCCAGCAGGGTCTCACGCCGGACGCCAGGCCCGAGGATCCAGTCGGCGGAGACCCGCCCGAACCGGCGGCAGGCCATGCCCAAGGCGTGCCGCGCCGTCGCCACGTCACACTGCCGTCCCAGCCGGGCCAGCAGTGCGGCGTCGAAACTCTGCACACCGAGACTGACGCGCTGGATACCGGCCGCGAGCCAGGCGTCCGCCACCTCATCCGTGAAGCTCTCGGGATTGGCTTCGGCGGTCACCTCCAGGTCTGCTCCCGCCGGTAGCCTCCCCGCCGTCCCTGCCAGCAGCTGGACCATCAATTCCGGCTCCAGCACGGAAGGGGTTCCGCCGCCGACGTAGACTGTTTCCAGGGGGCGGCGGCCTTCCCGCAGCACAGCGCACTGCTGACGGCGAAGAGCGAACTCGGCCACTATCCCCGCCACTAGACGACGGCGGAGCGTGGTGTCGTGTTCGTCCGTAACCACGAAATGGCAGTAACTACACAGTGACGTGCAGAACGGGATGTGGATGTACAGCCCACCACCGCTCTTGGGCGCTGGAGTAGCCTGGCGGCTGAAATGCGTGAGAGATAGCGGATTGGGTTTTGCCATGGATGATCCAGGCTAACGAATGATGTCGCCGAGCCTGCCAAGACGTGGTCGCATCCGGTCCTTGTCCCACGACCAGTAGATGAACATGGCCTTGCCCTTGATAAGGTTGATGTCCAGATCGCCCCAGTAACGGCTGTCAGAGCTGCGGTAACGGTTGTCTCCCATCATGAAGATGTGTCCGGCGGGGATCACGTGCGGCCCGTACTGCCGGTTCAGGCGAATACCCCGTTCATAGGCCATGGGGTCGTGGTAGGTGTGAGGCTGGGGACAGGCGTCCGGATCACGCCAGTCCGGCACGCAGGAGTGGTCGCCATCCCGGTCCGCGAAGTTGGATTCATAAACCTTCCCGTTCACGTAGACGAGTCCACCCTTCACCTGGACCATATCGCCGGCCACTGCGACGCAGCGCTTGATGTAATCCAGGTTGGGATCCTTGGGGTACTGGAAGACGATGATGTCTCCCTGACGCGGTTGGCGCAGGGCTGGCAGCTTCAACACCGGCAAACCCTCGACGATGGTGCGGCCGAGGACGCGGATGCGGTCGGG
>CBDURX010000364.1:0-3619 GCA_965369485.1 uncultured bacterium
CCTCAACGTGCCCTTCTACTTCGGGGGCACGGGACTGCTGATCGTGGTCGGTGTTGCGCTGGACACGCTGCAGCAGATCGAGTCGCACCTGTTGATGCGCCACTACGACGGCTTCATGAAGCGGGGCCGTATGCGGGCGAGGAGATAAAAGGAGTGAACGTGATCATCATGGGACCGCCAGGTTGCGGCAAGGGTACCCAGGCCGCCGGTATCGTGGAGAACTGGCAACTGCTGCACATCTCCACCGGCAACATCCTGCGCGCCGCGGTCAAGAGCGGGTCCGAGCTGGGGGGACAGGTCGAGTCGATCCTCGCTGCCGGTGAGCTCGTGTCCGACGACTTGATGATGGACCTGATCCGGGATCGCCTGCAGCAGGGCGACGCCAGCTCCGGTTGGCTCCTGGACGGGTTCCCGCGCACTGTGCCGCAGGCCAAGGGGCTGGTCGAGCTGCTGGCGGAGATTGGTCAGCCGGTCGACGCAGTGGTGTCCCTCGAGGTTCCCGACGACGAGGTCGTCAAGAGGCTGGCTGGCCGGCTGACTTGTCGCGAGTGCGGCCATACCACCAACAGGGCCGGCCTGGAGGCCGACACGGACCAGTGCCCCCAGTGCGGCGCTCATGCCCTTTACGTGCGCGACGACGACAGGGAAGAGACAGTGCGCAACCGGTTGCAGGTTTACCGAGAAAAGACCTATCCCGCTGCTGCGACCCTCGGTGAACACTGCACCTTGAAACGCGTCGCGGGGATGGGGAAACCGGCAGAGGTGTCACAGAGGATTAAAAGTGCCCTGGAAGAAGCAACGGATTAGGCTGAAGACGGAGGCGGAGATCGAGAAAATGGCCACGGCCGCCCGACTCCTGTCCTCGGTGTTCGAGGGGATACGGCAGCTGGTCGAGCCGGGAGCAGTCACTGCGGAGATCGACGCCGCCATCGAGAAGATGATCCGGGACGCAGGTTGTATCCCGGCTTTCAAGGGCTATAGCGGGTTTCCCGCCGCGGCCTGCATCTCGATCAACGAGGAAGTGGTGCACGGCATCCCTTCCGCGAGAAGGCTCCGCGAGGGCGACATCGTCGGCATCGATGTTGGCCTGATCCGGGACGGCTTTCACGCCGACAGTGCGGAAACCTTGCCGGTGGGCGAGATCTCTCCGGAAGCAGCCAAGTTGCTGGCGGTCACGCGAGAAAGCCTGGAGATGGCCATCGCCAAGGTGAAAGAGGGCAACCGGATCTCGGACATCGGCATCGCCGTGGAAAGTCATGCCCTCGCTCACGGGTTCGCGGTGGTGGAGTCGTTGGTGGGACACGGCATCGGGCGGGATCTGCACGAGGATCCACAGGTGCCCAACTACCGTTGCTTCACGGCGCCCGACCCCGAGATGGAGGTGGGTCTGGTCATCGCCATCGAGCCGATGATCAATGCCGGTACCAAACAGGTGGTCACGGCGGATGACCAGTGGACTGTGCGTACGGTCGACAACAGTCTGTCCGCCCACTTTGAGCATACAGTTGCGGTCACGGCGAACGGCCCGCGGGTGCTGACGCGATCGAGAGAGAGCGGCCAGGGCCCGAGCAGAAGTGGAGACTGATGGCGAAGGAAGAGGGAATCAGTGTCGAGGGAACGGTTATCGAAGCCCTGCCGAACGCCATGTTTCGCGTCGAGCTCGATAACAACCAGCTCGTGGTTCTGGCTCACGTCTCGGGCAAGATGCGGATGCACTTCATCCGGATCCTACCGGGAGACAAGGTAACGGTCGAACTGTCGCCCTACGACTTGACGCGCGGGCGCATAACATACCGCTACAAGTAGAGCCGTTGGGCCAGCAGGGCCCCGGGAGGCATCATGAAAGTGCGCACATCGGTCAAGAAGATTTGCCCCAAGTGCAAGATCATCCGACGTAAGGGCGTCGTGCGCGTGATCTGTATCAACCGGCGCCATATCCAGCGCCAGGGCTGAGACGATCGATACCAGTGAGCCCGGCGGCGAAACCTCACCGGGTTGCGGCGTTAGCGGACACGCAAGAGGACGAAAGGAGCCATGGTGGCCAGAATAGCCGGTGTGGACATTCCCAATGAGAAGCGGATCAGCACGTCGTTGACCTACATCTTCGGCATTGGATCGGCGCGGGCACTCGAGATCTGTGGCAAAGTCAATGTCGATCCCGAGATCAAGACCCGCGATCTGACCGAGGAGCAATCCCGCAAGATCATCGGAATCATCGACAAGGAGTACCAGGTCGAGGGTACCTTGCGCACCGAGGTCAGTTTGAACATCCAGCGCCTGATGGACATCGGTTGTTACCGTGGTCTCAGGCACCGCCGAAAACTGCCCGCCCGTGGCCAGAACACGAAGAACAACGCCCGGACCCGGAAGGGCCCGCGGACACGGCCCGGCGGCAAGAAGAAATAGGACGGGAGGTCGAGCGTGGCGATAGCCAAGGACAAGCGGGGTAAGGCCCGTAAATCCAAGAAGAAGAAGCTGGACGTGATCGGTGTTGCCCACATCAAGTCGAGTTTCAACAACACCATAATCAGCATTTCCGACATGCAGGGGAATGTGATCACGTGGTCATCTGGCGGACATCAGGGGCGGTACAAGGGTAGCCGCAAGTCCACGGCCTTCGCTGCACAGCTGGCCGCTCGTTTCTGTGCCCAGGAGGTGCTGACCGGTGGCATGCGGAAGGTCGAGGTCTGGGTCAAGGGACCCGGCTCGGGTCGCGAGGCGGCCATCCGGAGCCTGAAGGCCGAAGGGCTGGAGGTGTCCCGGATCAAGGACTGCTCGGCCATCCCACACAACGGCTGCCGTCCCAAGAAGCGCCGCAGGTTGTAACCACTAGCCGAGAGAGAAGCGGGACACACCCCGCCGAAATTTGTGAGGAGGTTCCCATAGATGGCCAGGTATACGGAGGCCAAATGCAAACTCTGCCGCCGCGAGGGGATGAAGCTGTTTCTGAAGGGCGAGCGTTGCTATAGCAGCAATTGCGCCATCGAACGGAGGCCATACGGCCCCGGTATGCATGGGCGACGCCGCGGGCGTAAACCCTCGGATTACAAGCTGCAGCTGCGGGAGAAGCAGAAGGTCCGTTCGATTTACGGCGTCCTGGAGCGCCAGTTCCGTCTTTACTTCGCCGAGGCGAGTCGGCAGAAGGGTGCGACGGGCGAAAACCTCTTCAATCTCCTCGAGAAGAGACTCGACAACGTGGTCTACCGGCTCGGCTTCGCGCCGTCACGATCGGCGGCCCGCCAGTTGGTGCGTCACAAGCACGTCCTGGTGAATGGTGATGTCTGCGACATCCCCAGCCGTCAAATGCGGATCGGGCAGCTGGTGGCCATCCGGGACAAGAGCCAGAGTATGCCGTTGATCATGGAATCGTTGCGAGACAACGCCAAGCGCGAGCGGCTGCCGTTCGTGGAAGCGGACGAAAAGAAACGGGAAGGTCGCCTGCTGGCCGAACCTCAGCTGAGCGATCTGCCCATACCGATCCAAGAGAACCTGATCGTGGAGCTCTACTCGAAGGTCTAAGGTGAGCTTTGCCAGCCGAACAGGGCGAAAGGGATGGTTCAGGATCTGAAGTGGATCAACATGATGATGCCGGACGGAGTTACGGTCGTTCCGGAGACAC
>CBDURX010000365.1:0-3617 GCA_965369485.1 uncultured bacterium
CCTCGTGACCGCGAGTGCACGCCACGTGCCCCGGTCGCTGCTAACCCAGCTCAAGGACGGCGGCCGCTTGCTCATACCGTTGCGAGAAGGAGACGATCAGCTCCTCTACCGTTATCGCAAGAACGGGAGGGAAGCTTTGGTCGAGCGGTCCGTCAACTGCCAGTTCGTGCCGCTGAAGGACGGCGTCGTCGCGGGCGAGACGAACGGCCAGGTCTCGCAACCGTCGCACCGGGAGGCGGAGGGTTGAGAGAAGACCTCTGGCTCTGGTTCAAGACGTTGCCACCCGGCCTCGGCGTGTTTCTCATGGCCACCCTGCCCATCTTCGAGCTGCGGGGCGCCATCCCCCTGGGCTACATCCTGAAGGCCGGTTCGCCGCTGATGATCTATCTGTTGGCAGTCGTCGGGAACTTCGTGCCGGTCTTGCCCATTCTACTCTTGTTGAAACCGGCGGAGAGGTACCTGCGACGCTTCCAGCTCTGCGACCGGTTCTTCGACTGGCTGTTCAAGCGGACGGTCCAGCGCAGCACCTTGATCCGTCGTTTCCAGGCGGCAGGGTTGATCTTGTTCGTGGCCATCCCGGCTCCAGTGACCGGCGCGTGGACAGGATCGGTGGCTGCTTACCTGTTCAAACTACCCTTGCGCCAGGCAGTACCGTGTATCATCCTTGGCATCCTGATCGCCGGCATCGTGGTCACCTTGGCCTGGCAGGGGGGCGTGGCCATATGGTCACTGCATTGAACGGTTTACCGATGCCCGGCACCTTCCCAACCGGTCGGGGCGTAGCGCAGCACGGTCAGCGCGCCTGCTTCGGGAGCAGGAGGTCGGGAGTTCGAATCTCCCCGCCCCGACCAATCCGTCAGTATCAACCTTTTCACCCGCTGTACCTGGTAGCTGCTTGCCTGAGTCTGACCGTGCTGGTTGCCGCGGTCTGCCCCGTACAGGCCGACGGCGACCCGGCTTTTTACCGGGTCCGCAAGGGCGACAACTTGACCCGGATTGCAGGACGCTTCGGTGTGACCGTGGCAGACCTGAACCAGGCCAACAAACTTGCGTCGGACCTGATCCACGTGGGGCAGAAGCTGAAAATCTCGTACCCCTTCCGGCGCAGCAAGGCCGCCGAAATCCGCTGGCGACCGCCGCTGGAGGGAAACAGACCCGTACTGAAGGAATTCGGCCCCTACAAGAACTCACAGGGGGTGCTCATGCCCCAGACCGGAGTGGACGTGGGCACACCTGTCGGCAGCACTGTGCTCTGCCCGGCCCACGGCGTCATCCGCTACATCGGACCCCAGGAAGGCTTCGGCACCCTGATCATCATCGAACATGGAGTGGGCTATTCCACTGTGCTGGCGCCGTTGCAGGAATCAAGCATCGCCTGGCGCCAGAACGACGCAGTCCTCAGGGGAGATATCATCGGCAAGAGCGACCAACCACCGGTTGGTGATCATTCCTACTTCCACCTGGAGCTGCGCAAGCGAGGCAAGGCTGTCAAACCGGACCGGCTAATTCGTTAGTCCGGACGCCAGCGACAACGCAAAGGTGGCAACATGGACATCCGCAAGATCATCCGCGACGTGCCCGATTTCCCGCAGAAGGGCATCCTGTTCCGCGACATCACCCCGGTCCTGGAAGACCCGGCAGCGCTGCAGGCGGCGCTGGACGGTCTGGCCGCGCTGCTCGCCCCGGTCGGTTACGACAAGCTGGCTGCCTTGGAGTCGCGTGGCTTCCTCTTCGGCGCGCCGCTGGCCGTACAGTTGGACAAGCCGCTGGTGTTGATGCGCAAGAGCGGCAAGTTACCGTGCGAGACAGTCGCTGAGACTTATGCCTTGGAGTACGGCGAGGCCACCCTCGAACTCCACTGCAATGCCCTCGCGAAGGGGGAGAGGGTTGTGGTGGTAGATGACCTGCTGGCCACCGGGGGCACGGCGAGGGCCGCGGGCCGGCTGGTGCATCAGCTGTCTGCCGAGGTGGCAGCTTACCTCTTCCTGGTCGAGCTGGATGACCTGAAGGGCCGCGAGCTCTTGAACGACGCGCCGGTTTATGCCCTCGTCACCTATTCTTGACGGACATATCTTGGGCAACCTGCCACCGGGGCCATTGGCTCGCCGGCCCCTGCCATGATATATTGCTCCGGGTGCCCCTGTAGCTCATCAGGATAGAGCACCGGTTTCCTAAACCGGGGGTAGCAGGTTCGAGTCCTGCCAGGGGTACCACTTCGCGTCAACTCGCCTCCGCGCTAGACCCACCGAGCGGCTTCTCCAGCCCGTGACCGCGGGGCGATCTGTCCTCCCTAAGAAGTAGCCAGGCGAACAACAACGCCAGCGTCCCCAAGCCACCGAACAGGAACATGGCCGCCGTGTAGTTTCCCGTCCGGTCCGTCATTGCGCCGGAGACGAAGGGCACCAGAGTCATGCCGCCGTTCTGAATCATGGTCACCAGGCCGTAGGCCGTCCCGAGACGGCGCTGCTCCACGATCAGCGGCACCGCGGCCCACATGGCGGCCGGCACCAAGGAAAAGGCGATGCCCATGATGGCCATGGGCACTACCGGACTCAGGTAGGTACCACCGAGCACGAAGTAAGTGGGGGCGAACAGCAGCGAGCCCAATATCATCAAGGTAGCCCGCTTGCCGCGACGGTCCACGAAATGGCCGATGAGCGGTGTGAAGAAGATGGCCGCCAGCACCAGTATTCCGGTGGTCTGGCCGGCCCTCGCCAGGGTGTAACCGAACTTCTGCACGAAGAAATCGGTGCTGAAGTAGGTGAACGGGAACACGGCCGAGTAGAAAGTCACGCAGAGGATGGTGATGTACCAGAAACTTCGGTCAAAGCTGAACACATCCGACAAGGTGACTCGATCGCTGGTCTCCTCCAGCAGCCGCGTCTGCCGTTCGGCCCGGCGATCGATGACCATGTAGGCGAGAAAGGCCCCCAGGGCAACCACGGTCAGTAGGCAGGCGAACCAGAGTGCGCCGCGCCAGCCCAACCCCTCCGTGATCCAGGCCATGCCGCCGAAGGCCATCAACGACCCCAACCTGCAGATGGCGATATTGCACCCGAATGCTAGCGCCAACTCGCTGCCTTTGAACCATTTAGCAATGATCTTGTTCTGGGCCAGGATCAGGGACTCAGCACCGATCCCGAACAGAACGCGTCCCGCCAGCATGACGGTGATGGTCGAACCCCAGGCGGTGACGGCGGTACCCATCACACATAGGAGGGCGAAGATGAACCCTGCCTTGCGCGAGCCTACGCGGTCGATGAAGATGCCGCCCAGCAGGACCATGAAAATGTTGGGCAGACTGTACAAGCTACCGAACAGCCCGATGACCGTCGAGCCGACCTGCATCTCTTCCTTGATGACGGGAGCGATGGGGCTGATGGAGTCGTAGACGAAGTAACCGCTGAAGGTCACCAGGGAGACCAGGGTGAGGGAACCCCACCGTAGCCAGGGGGAGAGGGAGGCAACGCCAGTCATGCCAGCCACGTCAGTCTCCACCTGTTTAGTCATGCCTTGTCACCTACTCGTCTCGGGGACTGTTGTGAGGATTCCCGGGGTGGGAAGGTGGTGAACCTTATGAATCCGTTCTCCTGCAGAGACTAGAGGAACGGGCGAAT
>CBDURX010000366.1:0-3610 GCA_965369485.1 uncultured bacterium
ATATCCAGGAGTTCCAGCACTATGCGTGATGGGGACGCGTCGGGTGGAAACGAGGCGAGAGATTGCGGCACTGCTGACGCGGAACGCCAGCGACGCACACGACACGCCCAGCCCTCTCTCCCGCGACACGCCATGATCCTGGCTGCCGGCTACGGGACACGGCTGCGACCAGTCACCGACCACGTTCCCAAACCGCTGCTTCCCGTCCTGAGCATGCCTCTACTGGAAGTCGTGGTCCGCAACCTCCAGGCGGCGGGTATCACCCAGATCGCCGTGAACAGCCACCACCTGGCTGATCAGATCGCGGCGTGGGCTGACGGATGGAACACAGGATCGGGTGTGAAGCCGCTTCGCGCTGGCGACAGCGTACAAGACGTCGATCTCGCCCCCACCCTCACCGTTTTCCATGAACCGGAGATCCTGGGCACTGGCGGCGGGCTGGTCAATGCGCAGGCTTTTCTGACGCGGGACGATCTCTACCTCCTGCACAACGGCGACGTGCTGACCGATCTCGACCTCACGCAGTTGATGACCGAGCACCTACGGCACACAGTGTTCACCGGGGACCGACACCAGGGAGTCGTGGCCACCCTGGCTCTGGTGGATTGGGAACCGGTCAACTCGGTCCTGCTGGCGCCGGACGGCGCTGTCCTCGACATCTCCTGCCGGATCAGCGGCCTCATCAACGGTCCCTCGCAGAGGGGCCCCATCCCCGGCAGCCGGTCGCTGACCTACACCGGGGTCGCCGTCCTGTCCCGGGACATATTCCGGTTCCTGCCCGATTCTGGTTTCTCCTCCCTCATCGACGCTCTCCTGGCAGCTCTCATCGAACGTCCGGGCAGCGTGCGAGGCTGGGCGCCGTCCCGGGTGTACTGGAACGACCTCGGTACTGTGGGACGGTACCTGGATGCCCACCGGCACCTGCTCGTTGAACGACGGCCGACACTGCCCATCGTACCGATGCCGTCCCAGCCAATTCACATCGCCGAAACTGCATCGGTTGCGGCAGGCGCACGGCTGTGCGGATTCGTCAGCCTGGGACGTGAGTGTCGCATCGAGAGCGGAGCCCAACTGGAAGATTGTGTGGTTCTGGACCGTGCCGTCGTCACCCCGGGTGAAAGCCACCACCGGGCGGTCATAGGCCAGGGATGGACCGCAGCCGAAGAGGGGCCCACTCTCTGGGTGGAGATCGCGACGACTGGCCTGCAGAAGCTCGATCTGGTGCGATCTGCCGGCTTCGGTGCGGGTGCACGTGCTCAACGCATGGTCGGTCATGGATCCGACCGCACCTTCTGGCGCCTGACCACAGGCGACCGCACGGCCGTGCTGATGCGCACGACTCCCGCCGACGAGGAATTTTCCCGCTACATCACCATCGGCGCCTTCCTGAATACGGAGGATCTGGGAGGACCGGAAATCTTGGCCGCCGATACGGAAGACCACGCCGTTCTCCTGGAAGACCTCGGCGACGAGAGCCTTTACAAGATTGCTGTGAGTTCGCCCGACATGAGTTCGCCCGATGAGAAGAGCGGCTCGCCACCAGTTGCGCTCGTCTCGCTCTACCGCCAGACGCTCGACCTTCTGGTGGAGATTCAGACTCGTGGCACCGCCAGCCTGGATCGTTGCAGCGAGGCGGGCGACCGCCTGTTCGACTACGAAACCCTCCGCTTCGAGAGTAACTACTTCCGCCAGCGTTTTCTGGGCAACATCGTGAAACTATCCAACAGGAAAGCGGCCGACCCGTCCGACCGGGAACTCGCGACCCTGGACGACGAGTTCCATCGCCTCGCCAACACAACTCTCGAGCAGCCTGTAGTCTTGATGCACCGCGACTTCCAGTCACAGAACATCCTGGTAAAGGCCGGTCGGATCCGACTCGTGGACTTCCAGGGTATGCGGCGCGGTCCTCTGGCCTACGATCTGGTGTCCCTGCTCCGTGACGCGTACGTGGATCTGGGCGCGGAGCTGAGAAGTGAACTGAGGGAGTATTACCGCGAGCGGCTCGCCGCGCGGGGGGGACCCGCCCTGTCCATCGCACAGCTGCGCCGCATGGTCACCGTCGCGGGGCTGCAGAGGAACATGCAATCTTTAGGGGCCTTCGGTTTTCTCTCCCTGGTCAAGGGTAAGAGTCACTTCCGGCGGTACATCCCTCTTTGCCTGGGACATCTGGCAGATGGACTGGGTGAGTTGCGGGAAGACGGGAAGTTCCCCACCGGTGAGCCGGGACACCTTCCGCGTCTGGAGAAGATCGTGGCCAGGCTCTTGCCGCACTTCTGAAGGTGACCATGCCAGGCGGGGTAGTGAACCCGAAGACGCTGTTCCATCACGACTTGAGCGGACACGAATTCGAAGCCATAACCAATTTTCACGACCCTGCTGAAAGATTAACCCTCCCTCCCAAACAACAGTTGTGGATCACGGAAAGGAAAATCTTCCGCAATGCCGACGGAGCAAAACCCGAATCTGGGAGGTCGAGTCATGAAGAACGGTTCCAAGATCCTGACCCTCGGGGCAACGCTACTGCTGGCAACCAGCCTGACTCTCGTGTCCGGCCCGGTCTGGTCCAGCGTGTTGACGCTGCCCGTTCCCCAGGCCTGGCAGCACAAGGATACCAACATGATCTGCGTGGCACAGCCTCCGGCACTCCCGGACAGCGCCCCGCACGCGGTGAACCACGCGCCCGGTTGCCGGCACTGCGGGTACTACTGCGCGCCTGCCTCCATCAGCATGTATGCGCAGTACCGCGGCCGCGTCGGTATCCAGATCCAACAGGACGACATCTACGACCAGGGCAAGTTCCTGCACGGTGAGATCCCGGCCAACGGCATCACCGAGACCACGGGGATCGGCATGTTCGACGTCCCCGTGATCATGGGCGGGCCGGGTGGCGAGGTCCAGACTGCCTTCGCCTTCGCCGTGGGCACACCCTACCAGTGGGGACTGGTTCCCATGGGTGGAAATCCCATGACCCATGGACTCGTCATCGCCTGCATCGATGACAACATCCCCCTCCTCTGGTGTGACCACTACAACTGGCCCGAAGGCATGGACCCGCCCCCGGATCCCGCCAACGACGAGGTGACCGGCCACTGCAAGGTCATTGCGGGCTACGACGACAAGGGCACCGCCGACTACAACGACGACGAGTACTACATCTACGATCCCTGGCCGCTGTCGAGCTCGGCCTACTGGCAAGCCGCCAACACGGTCATTTCACCTGTAGACGTCTACCTGGCGGATTTCGATCCGACACCCAACACGACGAGCAGTTGGGGTGGGGTGAAGAACCTGTACCGGTGAGTTGTGCGGGAGGGCGACCGCACGCTGTGCTGCACACCAATCCCCGTCCCGGCCAAGGAGGCTGGCTCAGCGCCGGCCTCCTTACTCTTTGGCGCGCAGGTGATCGGCACTGCATGTTGAACTTTTCGTTGTGCCTCGGAAATTGCATCTGCCAGATATTCTGAGGCAGTGAGCGTCTTTGGACTCACAGACCCGTTTCCAGGGACGCTCGCCGGCCACCTCGAGTGGCCATCTCACGCGGCTTCCAGAACGCTTCCGGGGCCCTCCGCCATCCGTGGCTCTCGGGCCCCTGCAGACGCCCTCGAAACGG
>CBDURX010000367.1:0-3610 GCA_965369485.1 uncultured bacterium
CGGCGCCGTCACCCCGAGGGCTGGGACGACTGTCGGTCCTGGCTCGACGGACTCGGTGACAGTCGTGGCGACAGTCGGGACGACGGACGTGGCGACGGACGCGGCGACGGGGGGGGCGATGGCCGGAGTAGAGGCCGCCTCTACAGGGAGCTGTGCCAGCAGCTGGCGGACATCGATCCTTTCTTCTCTACCCTGGCCGAGCTGCGCGACCAGCTAGCGGACCTGTTCATGGAGCACTTCGGAGGACGTCCGGCATGAGCGCAACCGCGACGACTATCTCGAGCTACGCCGAAGTAGCCGGTCAGGATGTCATCGAGCATCTGCGCCAGCTGGCCGAGCCGCTACAGGGGATGAAAGTGGTCCACGTGAACTCCACGCGGGTGGGGGGTGGAGTTGCCGAAATCCTTACCAAGCTGGTGCCGTTCATGAGCGAGCTCGGTCTGGATGCGCACTGGGAAGTGGTGACAGGAGATGACCAATTCTATGAATGCACCAAGCGATTTCACAACGGCTTGCAGGGTAATGCGGTGGATCTATCCGATGTCCTGCTGCGCGCCTACGAGGAGACCAACGCGCGCAATGCCGAGGAGCTGGGCGACGTCCTGCGGGATGCCGAGGTGGTTATCGTCCACGATCCCCAGCCGGCTCCCCTCTTGCAGCACTTCCCCGAGCGCAGGGGCAAGTGGATCTGGCGTTGCCACATCGACGTCAGTCACCCGTACCGCCCGGTCTGGAAGTACCTGCGTCAGTTTGTTACCGGCTATGACGCCAGCATCTTCTCCCTGGCCGATTTCGCCCAGGTGTTGCCACACCCCCAGTATCTCATTTCGCCCAGCATCGACCCGCTGAGCGAGAAGAACGTCGAGCTATCGCCACAGGAAGTCCGCGAGATCCGCGAACGGTTCGGCCTGGATCCTGGCAAGGCGCTCGTCTTGCAGGTATCCCGCTTCGATCGCTTCAAAGATCCGGTGGGCGTAATCCGCGCCTTCCGCCTGGCCAGGCGGTACATTCCTTCCCTGCAGCTGGTGCTGGCCGGTGGCGAAGCCACCGACGATCCCGAGGGCGCGGCGGTTTTGCAGGAAGTGCAGGATGCGGCCGCCGACGACGAGGACATCCACATCCTGTTGCTGCCCGCCGACGCACATCGCCTCATCAATGCCTTGCAGAGGGCCGCGGACGTCGTCCTGCAGAAATCGATCCGCGAGGGGTTCGGGCTGACGGTGACCGAGGCCATGTGGAAAGGCAAGCCGGTCATCGGCGGCAACACCGGTGGTATCCGCTTGCAGATCGTCAATCACCACACCGGCTTCCTGGTGGACACGCCCGAGGGTGCCGCCCTCCGCATCCGCTACCTCCTTTACCACCGTGACAAGCTGCGCGAGATGGGCGCCAAGGCCAAACGGTTCATCAAGGAGAACTTCCTGCTGACCCGGCATCTCGTGGAGTACCTGACCCTGATCCACGGCGTTACGCGCGGCAACGGCGGGCGCATCGAGCTGGGCTGATGGTTGATCTGGATCAATTTTTCGCCTCGGTTACCGCGGCCGAGAGCCGCGTGCTGTTCCTCGACTACGACGGCACATTGGCACCGTTCCGCGTCGAGAGGGACCAGGCATATCCTTATCCTGGCGTGCGCGAATTGTTGGCCGAGATCCAGGCTGCCGGCCCGACGCGATTGGTGATAGTCAGCGGTCGGCCCGTGGCCGAACTCCTACCGCTGCTGGGGCTTGCCGCCGCACCGGAAATGTGGGGCAGCCATGGCTGGGAGAGGCAACCGGCCGGCGGTGTGGTCCTGCCCGTCGAACTGCCGACGGGGGTAGCCGCCGCCCTCGAGCGCGGCTGGAGTTGGCTCGAGGAGAACGGGTTGGCTTCCCGCGGTGAGCGCAAGCCCACCAGCCTGGCTCTTCACTGGCGTGGCCTACCGCCGCCGCGTATCCAGCAGATCCAGATGATGGTGCGGCAGGGCTGGCAATCCCTCACGGCGGCTGATAGCCTGCAACTGATGGAGTTCGACGGCGGACTCGAGCTGAGGATACGCGGCCGGGACAAGGGGGATGCCGTGCGCACTGTTCTGGCCGAGGAGGGACCGGGGAGCGTGGCGGCTTACCTTGGTGACGACCTGACGGACGAGGACGCGTTCATCGCCATCGCCGGCCAGGGACTCGGCGTTCTGGTGCGGTCCGAGGAGCGGTCCACCAACGCTTCCTGCTGGTTGCATCCACCGGCAGAGCTGCGGGATTTTCTCGCCCGCTGGGCTGCGGCGGCAGGCTGAATGAAATGACGGACGCGGAGGCAGTAAACGTGCAAGCCGAGAAGAACCGCCTGATCATCGTGTCGAACCGCTTACCCGTGGTGTTCACCAAGGATGCCAGTGGCGGGTGGCAGGTGGGGTCGGGGGCCGGCGGCCTGATCACCGCCCTGGCGCCTGTGTTGCGCAACCGTGGCGGAGTCTGGATCGGTTGGCCCGGACTGGTACATGAAGACGGGGTCGACATCGCCGACTTGCTGGACGATGCCGTCCAGCACAGCGGCTACAACCTCAGGCCGGTCCTGCTGAACAACTGGGAGAAGGAAAACTATTACCGCGGCTTCGCCAACGAGATCATCTGGCCGTTGTTCCACGACCTGCAGTCCCATTGCAGGTTCTACCCCGATTACTGGCGCGCCTACCGTACCGTCAATCACAAGTTTTGCGATGCGATCGCCCACAACAGCGGACGGGACGATTTTATCTGGGTGCACGACTATCACCTGATGAGCGTCGCCAACGCGCTGCGGGAGAGGAGTGTCAAGAACAGGCTCGGTTTCTTCCTGCACATCCCGTTCCCGCCCCTGGACATCTACCTGAAACTGCCGTGGCGGTTCCGGATCCTGCGGCACCTCCTGCAGTACGATCTGATCGGCTTCCAGACCTCTCGCGACCGTCGCAACTTCCTGGGCTGTGTCCGCGCCCTGGTGAAAGAGGCCTTCGTGACAGGCAAGGGCTCGCGCGCCACGATCCTGACCGGTCCACGGGAGATCAACGTGGGCACCTTCCCCATCAGCATCGACTACAAGGAATTCGCCCAGCACGCCGAGTCCAAAGAGGTCTCGGACACGGCCTGGTACATTCACGAGCAGTACCAGGATCAGAAGATCATCCTGGGCGTGGACCGCCTCGACTACACCAAGGGGATTCTGGAGAAGCTGATGGCTTTCCGCAACGCCTTGCACCGCTATCCGGAGCTGCAGGAGAAGGTGGTCATGGTCCAGGTCGTGGTTCCCAGTCGCTGGGAGATTTCCCACTACAACACCTTGAAGGAAGAGATCGAGCGTCTCGTCGGCGAGATCAACGGTGAGTTCACCCGGCCGGGATGGATGCCGCTGCATTATATCTACCGCCATTTGGACCGAGCAGAGCTGCTCTCTTACTACCGCACGGCGGAGATCATGCTGACCACCCCGTGGAAGGACGGGATGAACCTGGTGGCCAAGGAGTACTGCGCGTGTAACATCGAGCAGAACGGCGTGCTGATCCTCAGCGAGTTCGCCGGCGCCACGGCCCAGATGTACAAGCACTCCCTGGCGGTCAATCCCCACGACATAGAGGGAGTGGCCGACGCCATCCACA
>CBDURX010000368.1:0-3606 GCA_965369485.1 uncultured bacterium
TTTAGGCAGTAACTTGTTGGAATTGTTGGATTAGGCTGCTACGGGACAGGCTCTATCTATGCAAGGGGTGCAGAGGTGGACGACATCCGCTCTCCCCATCAAGGTCATCTCAAACGAGATGCCTCATCTCAATTCAAGGAGCATCCGCCCACCGAACAGAACGGCCTTATCGCAGCAACAGCACCTTCTGAGCCTGGGTGGAGGAGTCGGTCCCCAGGCGGACGACGTAGGTGCCTGTTGGTACCGCGCGGCCGTTTGCATCTTTTCCATTCCAAACAACAGAGTGGTTGCCGGCATCAAAGGCACGATCAGCTAGCACGGCGATCTGTTTGCCAGTCAAGTCGTACACCGCAACCTCCGCACGTTGCTGTCTGTCCAACGCAAATGTGACCGTCGTTTGGGGGTTGAAGGGGTTGGGGTAGTTCGGCCACAGCCGGACACCGTCCGCGAGGATCTCCGCCGGTGGTACAGCGACGGGCGTGTCGCAGCCGAGCCCGTGGGCGCCCATGAGCCCGCAGTCCGGGTTGAAATCGGGCAGGCAGGGCGAGCCCGCGGCCAGGGTGAAGTCGCCGCCCTCCGGATCGCAGAAAAGGGGGTCCTCGCAGATGTTGCCGTCCTGACCCAGAAGTTCCGCGATGGGGCCGACCCAGTCGCCGCCGGCATTGCCGTGGATGTCGGTACAGACGATACTGGCGCCGCTCGAGTCGTCCACGTAGACACCGACGCCACCGGCACTCGAGGCCACGATGCAGCCCATGAGCGCGACGTTTGCGCTGCAGTCGGAGGAGATGTTGCCCCCGTTGGGAGCCACGTTGCCGTAGAATGTGCACTGGACCAGTGCCGCCCCGGCCAGTCAGGCCCGGAAGCCGCCGCCGTAGTCGTCAGCGGTGTTCCCGACGAAGGTGCATCGCGCCACCGAGGCCGTGGCACCGTAAGCGCAGCACACCGAAACACCGCCGCCGTTGATGGCGTGATTCCCCACGAACAGGCAGTCCTCGATGACGCCCTCCTCCTGCATGGTGATGCCGCCGCCGTCGGTACCCTCGTTGTCGATGAAGTGGCAGTTACGGATGGTCGCGTACTGGCAGAATATGCCGCCGGACCAGCCGTGGTTACCGTTCCTGATGGTGATCCCCTCGATGACGGTGTCGAGCGTCTCGCCGCTATCCAGGGTGAAGCCGCGGTGGTGTTCCAAGTGGCTGGCCTCGCAGTCGATGATACAGGTGGTGGGATCGCCGCTCGCCGAGCGAACCGTGATCTCCTTGCCTTCGAGGACGAGATCTCGGTTGCCGTCTCCGGTGTAGACACCGTCCATCAGCTCGACGACGTCTCCGTCCACGCACTGATCGATGGCGTCCTGGATCGTCAACGGGCCCCCCGGCCCGACGACGTAGATCTCCGCCGTGGCGCCGGTCACCAGGATAGCCACCGCGACCACGGTCAGGGGCAGAACTTTCATGATGGCCTCCGATCTCGCCGCGCCCGGGCGTTTGCCATTGTAAAACGATACAAAAATACCGCCGCCTTGATGTCTGTCAGGTTGTTGCCTGCGATGGCAGGCACAGCGACGGCTGCCTGCGCAACACCACAAGCGAAGGCGTACGGACCCTCGCTTCACGCGGTTCCTACTTCCTCAGGCCGACCTATAGACGCTGCGTATTGGTTCGGTTGGCTGTGGAGCCAAGATGTCCGTCACGTTGCTGGTGCAGATGCATCCCCAGCGGATTGTTGCACAAATGGCAGGGCGGTGTCAAATCGGCACGTCCGTCGGCCAGAGGATCAATTCTCCGTTTGGATGGGTTATTTAAAAGGGACAAGCATAAGATAGAAACCCTCCTCCCTCACATTCGTATGCAATATATCGTATGTCATAGGGAGGTCGAGATGCCCATACCCCCAGAAACTCCGTCCATCGAGAGATCATCCATCAGTGAAAGGGTTTACGGAAGTCTCCGTGAGTGGATCGTGGCCGGTGTCCTCTTGCCGGGTGAGAGCCTCAAGGACGGCGAACTCGCCGAGAGGCTCGGAGTGAGCCGAACACCAGTCCGGGAAGCGCTGTGCCGTTTGCGCGACGAGGGGCTCGTGCACATCTTCGCGAGCAAATGGACCCGCGTGGCTGAGGTCAGTCCGGAGGACATCGAGCATCTCATCTCCATTGTCAGCTGCCTCGAGGTGTTGGCACTGGTGCAGGCTTTCCCCTACCTCGAGCAGGAGCAGATCTTGAGGATGAAGCAGGTGAACCAGCGCCTCAAGCAAGCTCTGCTGACCGGCAGGTTCAACAAGGCAGCCGAGGCGAACCGAGACTTCCACAGGATCTACATCGACCACTCGCACAATCCCGAACTCATCAACATCATCCTGCAGGTCAAGACGAAGATCCGTCGCCTCGGCACCTTCTACTTCAAGTCCCACAACATCATTCCCTCCTCGACCATCGAGGAGCATGCGGCACTGACCAAGGCCATCGCTGATGGCCACTTAGAGGACAGCAAGACCTTACTCTCGCAGCATTGGGACCAGGTCGCAGCACGGTTGCGCATCGCCGCCCAAAAGCATTAGGAGAACGGAGTAATGCGTGATGAGAAACCTGCACAAGCGTTGACTGGAGAGTGGTGATGAAGACCATCGGCATGATCGGCGGAATGAGCTGGAGCTCCACTGCGATCTATTACCGAACGCTCAACGAAATCGTTCAGGCGAGGCTGGGTGGCAGACACTCGGCGCGACTCGTTCTCTGGAGCGTCGACTTCGCGGAGCACCTGGCCATTCATGACCGCGGGGGCTGGGACGCCGTCGCCGAGGAGGTGGTAGATATCGGCCTGCGACTTCGGGCTGCCGGAGTTGACTTCCTGATGCTATGCGTCAACACGCTGCACCGGGTGGCGGCAGAACTCGAGGAGAAGGTCGAGCTCCCGCTGCTGCACATCGCCGATCCCACCGCGGAAACCGTCAAGAGAGCCGGGTTGCGCCGGATTGGCCTGTTGGGCACCCGGCATACCATGGGCGAGGCTTTCTATCGCGACCGCCTCGCCAAACGCCACGGGCTGGATGTTCTCGTACCCCAAGGCGAAGACTTCGACACCATTAACGCTATCATCTACGACGAGCTGGTTGTTGACCGCTACCGTGAATCCTCCCGGCGAACCTGCCTGGACATCATCAGCCGGTTGATCGAGGACGGCGCCGAAGGGATCATCCTCGGCTGCACCGAGTTGCCACTGTTACTGGAGAAGGCTAAGCTTGAAGTGCCGGTATACGACACACTGCAGCTTCACGCCGAAGCTGCGGTGCAAGCAGCGCTGAACTGAATCCCCAAGGCCTTCAGAATATTCCGTCCACGTTGTGATCGTAGGACTTATATCATGAGAACGATCGGTATGTCGTACGTTCTGGAATTCTTATCTCTGTCGTGATGGCCTTTCTGGCAGGCACAGCTGACAGGCAGGATTAGTAGGCGGGATGCCCGATGCTCCGCATCAGCTCCTGGTACCCGGGATGTTCACGCATCGACTGGGACAACGGCTCGATGTTAAGAAACATGAGAAATATCGGTTCGATTTTCTCGGCCCAAGCGATCGCCTCGTCGTACTGGCCCTCCATGGCATG
>CBDURX010000369.1:0-3600 GCA_965369485.1 uncultured bacterium
ACGAACCCCACCACCCGGTTGCGCCAGTCCGCCAGGGCCGCCTCTTCGTCCAGGTTCAACTCATGCCCGCGGTGCCGCACAGTACCGGCGGATGGACGGTCCAGGCCACCGAGCAGGTTCAACAGCGTGCTCTTGCCAGCACCGCTGGGCCCGATCACGGCCACCGCCTCGCCTGCTTTCAGTGTGAAATCGCAGCGATCCAGCACGACCAGATCGCCCTTGCTGCGCGGATAGACTTTACTGAGTCCCTGCGCTTCCAGCAGCGCTGTCATGCCCACCCCTCACGTGTAGCGGATGATCTCCATCGGCTCGAGCTTGGCCGCCTCGCGGCTTGGACTGAAGGTGGCCAGGAGAGTGACCACCAGGGCAACCAGCCCAACTGCCAGGAAATCACCCCACTGGGCTATCACGGGTACGTGGTCCAGGAAGTAGACGTCACCCGGCAGCTTGAAGCCGAACTTGTCCAGGGCCACAATGCCCAGGAACCCGAGCAAACTACCGATGCCGGTCCCCAGGGCGCCCAGGACGAGGCCGTTGATCATGAAGATGCCCTGGATCTGGTTCCTGCGCGCGCCCATGGAGAGCAAGATCCCAATCTCGCGGCTGCGCTCCCCCACCATCATGGTCAAGATCCCGATGATGTTGAAGGCGGCCACCAGAACGATGAGGGCCAGAAGCATGAACATCATGACTTTTTCGATACTGATCCAGCGGAACAGGTTCTGGTTCATGGCGATCCAGTCCGTGGCACGGTACCGCAACCTGCCGAGACGCGTCTCCAACCGATCGCCGATGGCCGGTGCGGACATCATGTCCGCGACCTTGACCCCGATGCCGGTGGCCCCTTGAGGTCCGTACCCGAAGAAGTCCCGGGCAGCATCCAGGCCAATGTAGGCGAAGCGGCTGTCGAACTCGTACATCCCGCTGTCCAGGAGCCCGACGACAAAAAAGCGGCGGCTCTCGGCCTCCATGGTATCCAGAGTCAGGTCCAGGTCGCCCATGGGCGCCGTCACCAGGATGGTGTCCCGCAAACCTACCGTCAGGGACAGGGCCAGCTCGATGCCCAGAACAATGGGCTGCGCGACTCTATTGTCCGGCGCACCGTAATCCGCCGTCCGCGGCGGCACATCGGTTTGCAGCCGCGCAATGGCCCCCCGGTGTGGCAAGACTCGTTCGGCCAGCGGCGTAACGCTCTCCTGCAGGGCCGGTTCGATGCCCCAGACGACGACGGCCTTGTGTCTCGGCGCTCCGAGGAAACCGCGCGAGGTCATCACAACTTCCTGGCGGATGAAAGGTGCCACGCCGGTGACACCTGGTTCCGAGCCGATCATGTCCATGACTGCACCCAGTTCCGTGAACCCTTCCGGATCACCCGTGATGATGGTGACCATGGGCATGTTGTCCACGAAGGTCCTGCGCAGTTCGGCGTGGAAACCGTTCATGATGGCCAGGGTCAGATCCAGCACCATCACTCCCAACCCGATGCCGGTGATGGCAGTCACACTGACGCGGCTCAAAAAACGGGAGCGACGACGGCTGCGCAGGTACCGCTTCGCGATGTAGATCGGGAAGATCATGATTCACCCGTGGATTCATCAGCTTTCCGGCCGCTCCCCTTACCTTCGGGGCGCAAATGGGGAAAAAGCAGTACGTCACGTATGGAGTGGCTATCGGTCAACAACATCACCAGCCTGTCCACGCCAACACCCATCCCACCCGTGGGTGGCATGCCGTACTCGAGGGCGTGGAGGAAATCCTCGTCCATGACCTGAGCCTCCTCGTCGCCGGCATCCAACAGCGCCTTCTGCTCCTGGAAACGGCTTCGCTGCTCGCGAGGGTCGTTCAACTCGGAGAACGAGTTGGCCAACTCGAATCCCGCCACGAAGAGTTCGAACCTCTCCACCAGCCCCTCGTCCCGACGATGACTCTTGGCCAAGGGTGACAGCTCCCGCGGATGGTCCAGAATGAAAGTGGGCTGGAGCAGGTGTGGTTCCACCAGCTCGCTGAAAAGTGCATCGAGGATCTTGTCGCGTCCTGTGCGGGGAGAGATCTCGATCCCCAGAGCGCGAGCCCTGGCGGCCAATTCCTCCGTGGTCTGGGATTGGACGTCGCAACCGGCTTTCTCTGCCAAGGCGTCCAGAAACCGCACGCGTCGATAACTCCCCTGAAGATCGATGGTTTGTTCGCCGAAGACGATCTTACCACTCTCGCCGAACTGGTCGCCCAGTTGACCCAGGAGCCTCTCCATCAGAGCCATCATGTCGCTGTAATCCCAGTAAGCAGCGTAACACTCGAGCATGGTGAATTCGGGGTTGTGAGTGCGGTCCATACCCTCGTTGCGAAAGTCCTTGGCGATCTCGAAGACCTTCTCGAAACCACCCACGATCAACCGCTTCAGGTACAGCTCGTCCGCAATACGCAGGTAGAGTTTCATGTCCAGGGCATTGTGGTAGGTCGTGAACGGCCGAGCCGTGGCTCCGCCGTACAGTGGTTGCAGCACCGGTGTCTCCACCTCGAGAAAGTCTTCCTGGGTGAAAAAGAGACGCAGGGAGGCCAGGATCTCCGCACGTCGGCGAAAGCGCGCGCGGCTGTCCGGGTTCATGACCAGATCGAGGTAACGGCGGCGGCTCTTCAGCTCGAGGCTCATGTCGTGGTACTTCTCCGGCAACGGCCGGATCGCTTTGCTCAGGAACTGGAACTCGCAGACCTGAATGGTCAGCTCGCCTGTACGCGTGCGAAAAAGACTTCCGGTGACGCCGATGATATCGCCGATGTCGATCAGCTTGTGAATCAGGTGGAATTTCTCCTCGCCCAGTTGGTCCTTGCGGAAGTATGTCTGGATTTGGCCGGCTTCGTCCTGCAATGGGACGAAGAGAGTCTTGCCACTGCCTCGCTTGGCCATGATGCGCCCCGCGATCTTGACCGTTGTCTGGGCGGCCGAGAGCTCCTCCTCCTGCTGGCGCAGTTGTTCACTGGTGTGGGTGCGATCGTAACGGTACGGATAAGGCTCGGTCTGCGCAGCAATCTCCTGCAGTTTCTGGAGACGGTTCTCCATCAGGCGCTGGAGGTTCTTTGGCGAATCAGTCTGGTCGTCTCGCTGACTGGACAAGGTCGCTCGCTTCCGCTGGGCTTTCTCCCAGGCTATGCCTGGGATACTGTCTCGGCTGGAACTTCCCCTCGACACGCTCTTCCATCCGCTCTCGGAGATCAGGGTTCTTGCAGATGGCCCTGGGAACGCAAGTAAGCGTCGATGAAGTTGTCGAGATCGCCGTCCAGGACCGCAGTGGTATTCCCGGTCTCGTGATTGGTCCGGTGATCCTTGACCTTCGTGTATGGCTGCAGTACATAGGAGCGGATCTGACTCCCCCAGGCGATCTCCATTTTCTCGCCGCTCATCTCTTTGAGCTTGCTCTCTCTCTCTAGACACTCCTTCTCATAAAGCCTTGCCTTAAGGAGCTTCATACAAGTCTCGCGGTTCTGGATCTGACTCCGCTCATTCTGACAAGAGGCCACAATCCCCGTCTCGAGGTGGGTCATCCGGACCGCAGAATCGGTCGTATTGACATGTTGCCCCCCTGCGCCAGAAGCGCGGAACGTATC